>NZ_WHNU01000019.1:0-143758 GCF_009362305.1 Burkholderia sp. BE17 | reverse complement strand
CGTCGGGCTCGTCGGGCTCGTGCGGCTCGTTCGGCTCGTTCGGCTCGTTCGGCTCGTTCGGCTCGTTCGGCAATTCGATCGTCGCAACGGCGCCCCGGTTCCGGCGACACAAGCGTCGTTGCTGCCCGCTCCACGGCGTCTCCGCACCCTCTCCGCGCCTTCTTCCCGCCGGCTCCCCCCGGGGGTAGCGCGCCCGCCCCGCGTCCTCAGCCGGACCTGATTCCCTTGCCGGCCCCACGCCCCTCTTTCGCCGGTTCCGCCACCGCCTCCCGTACGCACACGTCCGGCCAGCCCCTTTCGCGACACCGTCCGCAGCATCAACACCCGTTCCGTCGCGAACGCAGCCGTTTTTCGGTCAATTCGCCGCGTTCCGGCGCCTTTTTTCACGCGTCGCACGCTTTGCCGGTATGCTATTCGCCAGCCGCACCGGCCCCGCCCGCTTCCGGGCCGCGCCCGCATCCCGTCACCAAGCATCACCAAGCAAAAAGCACAAGCCACGTGGGAGATCCTATGCACGTCAAGCTGTTCGCCGCGGCCGCGCTCGCCGCCGCACTCGCCGCCCCCGGCCTCGCCGCCGCCAAGCCGCTCACCGTCTGCACGGAATCGAGCCCGGACGGCTTCGACGTCGTGCAGTACAACTCGCTCGTCACGACCAACGCATCGGCCGACGTGATCTTCAACACGCTCGTGTCGTACAACGAAGCCGCGAAAAAGGTCGTGCCCGCGCTCGCCGACAAATGGGACGCGAGCGCCGACGGCCTCACCTACACGTTCCACCTGCGCCCGAACGTCGCGTTCCAGACCACCGACTATTTCAAGCCGGGCCGTGTGCTTGACGCGGACGACGTCGTGTTCACGTTCACGCGGATGCTCGACGATGCGAACCCGTGGCACAAGGTGGCCGGCGCGAGCGGCTTCCCGCACGCGCAGTCGATGGGCCTCGTGAAGCTCGTGAAGTCGGTCACGAAGGTCGACGACAGCACCGTGAAGTTCGTGCTGAACGAGCCGAACGCGACGTTCGTGCCGATCCTGACGATGGGCTTCGCGTCGATCTACTCGGCCGAATACGCGGACCAGTTGCTGAAGGCCGGCAAGCAGGCCGACCTGAACGCGAAGCCGGTCGGCACGGGCCCGTTCGTGCTGAAGAGCTATACGAAGGACGCGCTGATCCGCTACGACGTGAACCCGACGTACTGGGGCGCGAAGCCGAAGGTCGACCGGCTGATCTACGCGATCACGCCCGACCCGTCGGTGCGCCTGCAGAAGGTGAAGGCCGGCGAATGTCAGATCGCGCTGTCGCCGAAACCGCAGGACGTGCTCGCCGCGAAGGGCGAAAGCGCGCTGAAGATCGTGCAGACGCCCGCGTTCATGACCGCGTTCGTCGCGCTGAACACGCAGAAGAAGCCGCTCGACAACGACAAGGTGCGCGAGGCGCTGAACCTCGCGTTCGATCGTGCGACCTACCTGAAGGTCGTGTTCGACAACACCGCGACGGCCGCGAACAACCCGTATCCGCCGAACACGTGGAGCTACGCGAAGGACGTCGCACCGTATGCGTACGATCCCGCGAAGGCGAAGCAGTTGCTCGCGCAGGCCGGCTTCCCGAACGGCTTCTCGACGACGATCTGGACGCGCCCGACCGGCAGCGTGCTGAACCCGAACCCGAAGGTCGGCGCGGAGCTGCTGCAGGCCGACCTCGCGAAGATCGGCGTGAAGGCCGACGTGAAGGTGATCGAATGGGGCGAGCTGATCAAGCAGGCGAAGCTCGGCCAGCATGACATGCTGTTCATGGGCTGGGCCGGCGACAACGGCGATCCGGACAACTACCTGTCGCCGCTGTTCAGCTGCAATGCGGTGAAGTCGGGCATCAACTTCGCGCGCTTCTGCGACGCGCAGCTCGACAAGCTGATCGTCGACGGCAAGTCGACCGCCGACCAGGCCAAGCGCACGAAGCTGTATGAAGCCGCGCAGAAGATCATCCACGACCAGGCGCTGTGGATCCCGCTCGGCTACCCGACCGCCGCGGCGCTCACGCGCACGAACGTGAGCGGCTATCGCGTGAGTCCGTTCGGACGGCAGAACTTCACGACGGTCGCCGTGCAGTAACCGCGCGTGGCGCGCAAGCGACGGCGTTCGCGCCGCTCGCTTGCGGCCCGCGCACCGCGCTTGCTACACTCCGCTCCTATTCCTCATACCGGACGCCAGCCAAAGTGAACAACTAAGCCTTCCCAAAATGTTTTCGCCGCCGTGCCACGCACGCCGCGCGAAGGTCTTCACGCATTTTCGGAGGTGCTTATGGCTGCAGCCACGCCCACCGGCGCGCTCGTCGCGCTTCATCACGTTTCCTTCCGCTTCGACGACGGCTTCACGCTGTTCGATTCGCTCGACCTTTCCATCGATCGCACGCCGACGGGCATCGTCGGCCGCAACGGCATCGGCAAGAGCCAGCTCGCGCAACTGATCGCGGGCCGCTGCGCGCCGAGTTCGGGGACGATCGACCGGCATGTGCCGGTCGCCTACGTCGCGCAGCAGCACAACGACGACGACGCTGCGGCCTGCCCGCTGACCGTCGCGCGGATCGCCGCGCTCGATGCGCCGCTCGGCGGGCTTGCGCGTCTCGCGAACGGCCGCGCGGAGCCGCACGACTTCGACCTGATCGGCGATCGCTGGGATCTCGTCGAGCGGCTGCGCGCGGCACTCGACGCGGCCGGCCTGCACGACGTGCGGCCCGACACGCCCGCACACGCGCTGAGCGGCGGCCAACTCGCGCGCGTCGCGCTGATCGGCGCGCTGCTGTCCGGCGCCGGCCTGCTGGTGCTCGACGAACCGACCAACCATCTCGACGCGCCGGGCCGCGCATGGCTGCGCGCGGCGCTCGACGGCTGGCGCGGCGGGCTCGTGATCGTGAGCCACGACCGTGCGCTGCTCGCCGGCGTGCAGCGCATCGTCGAGCTGACGCCGCAAGGCGCTCGCTCGTACGGCGGCAACTACGCCCTCTACCGCGCACTGCGCGGCGCGCAACAGGACGCCGCACAGGCGGCGCTCGATCATGCGCGCACCGAACGCGGACGCGTGAGGCGCAGGCTCGAACAGGAACACGACACGATCCAGCGTCACGCGGCCGGCTCGCTGCGCGATGCGAAGACGGCCAATCTGTCGTCGATGGCAAAACAGAGCCGCAAGGGTGCGGCGCGCAACATCATGGGACAGGTCCGGCGCCATCAGGACGAATTCAAGGCAACGCTCGACGAACGCGTGCAGCAGGCGGCCGCGCGCGTCGAAGCCGATGCGCCCGTGCTCGTGTCGCTGCCGGGCACCGAGGTCAGCGCGCGCCGCCAGCTGTTCACGCTCGAACGCGCGCAACTGCCGTGGCGCGTGGCCGGCGATGCGGATTCGGATTCGATCACGTGGTCGGCAAGCGGCGCCGTGCGCATCGCGCTGACGGGCCCGAACGGCTGCGGCAAATCGACGTTGCTGCGGATGCTCGCGGGCGAGCTCGCGCCGCGTTCAGGCGCATGCACGACGCACGTGAGCGCCGCGTATCTCGACCAGCGGCTCGCGCTGCTCGCCCCCGAGCGCTCGATCGTCGAGCAACTGGGGCTGCTCGATACGCCGCTCGCCGAAGGCGACCTGCGCAGCCGTCTCGCGCTGTTGCAGCTCGACGCGACACGCGCGACGCAGCCGGCACGCCAGCTGAGCGGCGGCGAACGGCTGAAGGCCGCGCTCGCGTGCGCGTTGTGGCGCGGCACGCCCGCGCAACTGCTGCTGCTCGACGAGCCGACCAATCACCTCGATCTCGAATCGGTGCGCGCGATCGAAGCCGCGCTGGCCGGCTTCCCGGGCGCGATCGTGGTCGCGTCGCACGACACCGCGTTTCTCGCGGCGCTCGAACCGACGCACACGATGCAATGGCATCGCGACGGGTGGCGCTACGAACCCGTCGTGTAACCGAAGATCATCGTGGTTCGTCCGTCGGCGTGGCGCCGGAATCGACGAACAGCCGCATGAATAGCCGCTCCGATTCTCGCAAGCCCTCATCGGTCAGCATGACGGATTTCGTCTTGTTGACGGGATCGCCGATCAGGCCGCGCTCATGCAGCCGATTCAGTACAGCCCAATCGAAGGTTTTCCAGGCGCGATTGCGATCGTGCAGGGTCAAATAAAGGAGCGCAAGAACGGCGTCGTCAACGGCGCCGAGATCGATATTCATCGCCATTTCCTCCGATCCGACTGCCCCGTCACGAACCTGGCGTCGCGAGCAGCTTGATGAAGTTGCGCTTCGCGCGGTAAGTCTTGCGGATCTCCTCAAGTTCCGCGTCGAATGCCGCCTGCTGACGATGCGCGGCGCGCAGCGCACGGATATCGCGCACGACGCCGAACGCCTCGTCGTACCGCGCGCTGCCCGCGCCATGCTCAACCGCGAACGGCAAATACCGGTGATAAAGCGCGATCGCGTCCTCCGGATGCGTCTTCGCGCGCGCCGCGGCCATCGTCGGCCAGACATCGACCTCGACCGGTCCGCCGAGAAATGCGTCCCACGCGGCGGCGTCGTTCTGCTCGGCGAGCAGCAGCTTTACCAGCTCGGTACGCGGCGAAGGTTCCCAACGCCGTACAGCCGCGATCGCCCGCCCCGGCGTTTCCCGCTTCCGGGCAAGCGACAACAGATGCGAAATCGCCCGCTCCCGCACGGCGTCGCGTCGCTTCGTCGCCTTCGCAACCTTCATCAGCGCGCGGAATGCGTCTGCCGTCGGATGGTGCGCGAAGCGTTGCCACGCGAGTTCGTCCGCCCGATCGAATGCGCGCCGGCGCACATACTCGTCGATACAGAAGCCCAGCAGACGATCGTCATGGCCGTCCTTCGTTTCGCGCATCCCGCGTTCGGCCCACGCCAGCCCTTCGTCGAAACGGCCATGCTCCGCACACAATTCCGCGATCCGCGCGAATCGGTACGACACCGACAGATCCTTCGACCAGATGTGAATCAGCGCGTCGACGTCGCCGTCGTACCTCGCCAGCGATTCCATCGCATGCTCGAGATTCAAGCGCACCGAATCGTACGAGCGCCGATCGTCCCGCCCGGCCGGCAGCGGAGGCAGCGCGGCCCATTGATGCTCGGCCAGTTCCCGATAGCGGCGCAATCCAGCGTCGCCCAGCGGCTCCGCATACGCCGGCAGCACGCCGCGGAACGTATCCCACTGCCCGTCGACCTGCAGGCGAAACAGGCGTTCGGCCAGTTTCACCGGCTCCGGCCGCGTCCGGATGCACGCATCGAGGTGCACACCGGCCAGTTCGTCGATACCGGGCGCCACGCTGCCGTCCGAGTCGTCGATCTGTTCGAGGCTCGCTTCGGCGTCCGCAATCGCCAGTTCCGCCAGCTCGACCACCTGCGCGGCATGAGGGCCCGCCAACTGCCGCCGCAGCATGTCGGCCACTTCGAAGAGGGCTTCTCCGTACGTGTGCGCTTCATCCCAGCCGAGCGGCCGCGACACGCGCGTCAATTGCCGGACGGCGGCGCGCAGGCTTGCCGCGTCGCCGGCATTCGCAGCACGTGCGTCGAACAGCAATCTGTCGCGCAATGTTCGATCGCGCTCGGCCGCGTCGAGCAGCCAGCTCCGCAACGCATCCTCGTCGAGCGTCTCCAGATAGTCGCGAATCAGTTCCGCATGGGTCTTGCGTTTGCGTCGCGGACGCGCCGGTTGTTCGAGCGCCTCGTCGTGAAAGACCTCCTCGCCGCTGTTTTCGAGCCACGACAATGCAACAGCCACCGCATGCTTGCAGAAAACGCCATCATCGCCTACCGGGCAGTTGCATGCGTAGGCCAGTGTGCCGTCGTCGCCCACCGCGAATTTGACACGATAGCGATACGTGCCGCGCACGGTCGCCGACAGTTCGCCGTTGCTTTCGGTCAGCCGCGAAACCGCACCGTCGTGATAGTAGGCCTTGCCGCGTTCGAAGGATTTCGGGTCGGCCAAGATCCGGATTTCAGCGAGCGTGATGACGTCGGAGAGGGAGACATTGCCTGGCATGGGGTGCGACGAGTATCGAGTTCGGATCCCGGGAATTCTACAAAAGCGCCGGACGCGCTACCGCCGGCGCACATGCTCAACGCCGCGCGAAGCGGATTACGCCGTCGTCGCCCTGCTCGCGCACGAGTTCGCCCGCGAGCCACAGCAGGTTCAAATGCGCGAGCGCCTCGCCGAGCGCGAACGTCATCTGGTGGATGTCGAGCTCGCGGCGACGGAACATGATCGGCACGATGTCGGCCGCGCTCATCGGCTGCTCCGCGCACGCGACGCGCACTTCGTCGAGCCGCGCGTCGTGGTGTTCGCGCAGTTGCACGATGCGCGTGCGCACGCCGCGGAACGGCTTGCCGTGCGACGGCAGCACGAGCGTGTCGGGCGCCATCGTCTCGTAGCGGCCGAGCGACTGCAGGTACAGCGCGAGCGGGTTCGCTTCCGGCTCGAGGTCGAACACGGACACGTTCGTCGAGATGCGCGGCAGCACCATGTCGCCGGAGATCAGCACGCCGTCCGCTTCGCTGTGCAGCGCGCAATGTTCGGGCGAATGGCCGTAGCCGGTGACGACGCGCCACGTGCGCGCGCCGATCGTCACCGCGTCGCCTTCGCGCAGGCGCCGGTAGCGCGGCGGCACGGCCGGCACGAGATCGGAGTAGTAGCTGCGGCGGTTGCGCAGCTTGTCGAGTGCGGCGGGATCGGTCAGCCCGTGGCGCGCGAAATGATCGGCGGCGGCCGCGCCGCCCGCGTTCGAGCCGTTGCCGGCCGCCATCAGGCAGCCGAACATGTATTCGCCGAGCGTCATCCACAGCCGCACGTTCCAGCGGCCCTTGTCGCCGCCCTCGCACAGCCAGTTCGCGAGGCCGAAGTGATCGGGGTGGCAGTGCGTGACGAGCACGCGCAGCACGGGCAGGCCGTCGAGATGCGCATCGAAGATCTGCTCCCAGTGCGTGCGGATCGCATCCGACGAGATCCCGCAATCGACGATCGTCCAGCCGGCCTGCCCGTCGATCTCGTCGCGCAGCAGCCACAGGTTGATGTGATCGAGCGAGAACGGCAGCGGCATGCGCAGCCAGCGCACGCCGGGCGCGACCTCGAACGTGTCGCCCGCGGCGGGCAGCGTGTCGGCGAAGGGATAGTCGAGTTGGTGTTCCAGTGCGTTCATCGGTGGGGTGTCTCGTCGTTATCGGTGCAAATGCGCGCCGGCGGCAGGCCGCGGCGGGCGGTGCGTCGATTCTATCGCCGTCGCGCGAAACGCGTGCCCGGCGGCCGCCGGCCCGTCAAAAAAGTTCGTGTCAGAATCGGTTCCGTACCCGTATCTTTACGCGAAGATGCACCGAACGGCGCCCAACGACGGATAACCCGCCACTTGCCGGCCGGCCACGCATCGCCGCAAAGTCTTTGATCCGCCCGCTTGGGCGCTAAAATGGCGAGTGCTTACAGCCCCTCCTGAACGAGCCTGCACGCAATGAATCACTTCCCCAAACTGCTGTCGTCGCAGATCGGTTTCGACGTCGCGCAGACGATGCTCGAAAACTTCGACCGCCACTACCGGATCTTCCGCGAAGCGGCCGTCGAGGCGAAGACGCTGTACGAGCGCGCCGACTGGCACGGGCTGCAGCGGCTCGCGCGCGAGCGGATCACGTCGTACGACGATCGCGTGCAGGAGTGCGTCGAGGTGCTGGAAGACGAATACGACGCGGAGAACATCGACGACGAGGTCTGGCAGCAGATCAAGCTGCACTACATCGGCCTGCTCACGTCGCACCGCCAGCCCGAGTGCGCGGAGACGTTCTTCAATTCGGTGTGCTGCAAGATCCTGCACCGCTCGTATTTCAGCAACGATTTCATCTTCGTGCGCCCGGCGATCTCGACCGAGTATCTCGAGAACGACGAGCCGGCCGCGAAACCGACCTACCGCGCGTATTACCCGGGCACCGACGGGCTCGCGGTCACGCTCGAGCGCATCGTCACGAACTTCCAGCTCGACCCGCCGTTCGAGGATCTCTCGCGCGACATCGCGTGCGTGATGCAGGCGATCCACGACGAGTTCGGCCACTTCGACGAAGCGCCGAATTTCCAGATCCACGTGCTGTCGTCGCTGTTCTTCCGCAACAAGAGCGCGTACATCGTCGGCCGCATCATCAATGCCGACCGCGTGCTGCCGTTCGCGGTGCCGATCCGCCACGTGCGCCCGGGCCTGCTCGCGCTCGACACCGTGCTGCTGCGCCGCGACCTGCTGCAGATCATCTTCAGCTTCTCGCACTCGTATTTCCTGGTCGACATGGGCGTGCCGTCCGCGTATGTCGACTTCCTGTGCACGATCATGCCCGGCAAGCCGAAGGCGGAGATCTACACGTCGGTCGGCCTGCAGAAGCAGGGCAAGAACCTGTTCTACCGCGACCTGCTGCACCACCTGTCGCACTCGAGCGACCGCTTCATCGTCGCGCCCGGGATCAAGGGCCTCGTGATGCTCGTGTTCACGCTGCCGTCGTTCCCGTACGTGTTCAAGATCATCAAGGATCACTTCCCGCCGCCGAAGGAAACGACGCGCGCGCAGATCATGGAGAAGTACCAGCTCGTGAAGCGCCACGACCGCCTCGGGCGGATGGCCGACACGCTCGAGTATTCGAGCGTCGCGCTGCCGCTCGCGCGGCTCGACCATGCGCTCGTGCGCGAGCTCGAGAAGGAAGTGCCGTCGCTGCTCGAATACGAGGACGACAACCTCGTGATCAAGCACCTGTACATCGAGCGCCGGATGACGCCGCTGAACCTGTACCTGCAGAACGGCACCGACGCGGACATCGAGCACGGCGTGAAGGAGTACGGCAACGCGGTGAAGGAGCTGATGAAGGCGAACATCTTCCCCGGCGACATGCTGTACAAGAACTTCGGCGTCACGCGCCACGGCCGCGTCGTGTTCTACGACTACGACGAGATCGAGTACCTGACCGACTGCAACGTGCGCCGCGTGCCGGCGCCGCGCAACGAGGAAGACGAGCTGTCCGGCGAACCGTGGTATACCGTCGGCCCGCACGACATCTTTCCGGAGACCTACGGGCCGTTCCTGCTCGGCGACCCGCGCGTGCGGGACGTATTCATGAAGCATCACGCGGACTTTTTCGATCCCGTGCTGTGGCAGACGAGCAAGGACAAGCTGCTGCAGGGCGAATTGCCCGATTTTCATCCGTACGACGTCGCGCTGCGCTTTTGCGTGCGCTACCCGGAGCGCTTCGGCGCAACGGACCAGAACGACGGTGAAGGCGACGCGCAGCGCGCCGCCTGACGCCGGTTATACCGAACCCGATATCGACCCGAGTTCCGAAAACGGAATCCACACCGATGAACACCCCAGTCAACCCGCTCTCGCACCTGTTCGACAACAACGACGCCTGGGTCAGGCGCAAGCTCGCCGACGATCCCGAGTTCTTCACGCGCCTCGCCGACCAGCAGGCGCCGGAATATCTGTGGATCGGCTGCTCGGATTCGCGCGTGCCCGCGAACCAGATCATCGGCCTGCCGCCGGGCGAAGTGTTCGTCCACCGCAACATCGCGAACGTCGTCGTGCACAGCGACCTGAACTGCCTGTCGGTGATCCAGTTCGCGGTCGACATCCTGCGCGTGAAGCACATCATGGTCGTCGGCCACTACGGCTGCTCGGGCGTGAACGCGGCGCTGCACAACCGCCGCGTCGGCCTCGCGGACAACTGGCTGCATCACGTGCAGGACGTGCGCGAGCGCCACGCGGCGCTGCTCGACGAATGGCCGGTGGGCGAAGCGCGCTATCGCCGCCTGATCGAGCTGAACGCGATCGAGCAGGTCGTCAACGTATGCCGCACGACGATCGTCAACGACGCATGGGCACGCGGCCAGTCGCTCACCGTGCACGGGCTCGTGTACGGCGTGCACGACGGCCGGATGCGCAACCTCGGGATGGCCGTGTCGAACTTCGAAGCGCTCGACGAAACCTACAAGCGCTGCGTCGCCGCGCTGACCGCGGGCGGCCAGCATGCGCCCGACAACGACATGGTCGCCGCCGATGCCGCGCAAATGAACGAAGTCGCGCAGGCGGTGGTCGATACGCTGAAGCCTTGCACGGACGCGGAGTAAACACGCGCTCCGCGGCGGCGGCGACGCAACGGCAACCTGCATCGAACTGACCTGACCTGACGCCGTCACCACGGCACTGCAAAGGAGCGGCGAACATGAAAACCGTACTGATCGTCGGCGCATCGCGCGGCCTCGGCCGCGAATTCGTCCGGCAATACCGGCGCGACGGCTGGAACGTGATCGCCACCGCGCGCGACGACGCGTCGCTCGCCGCGCTGCGCGCGCTCGGTGCGCAGGCGCATGCGCTCGACATCGCGCAGCCCGAGCAGATCGCGGCGCTCGGCTGGAAGCTCGACGGCGAGCGGCTCGATGCGGCCGTGCTCGTGTCGGGCGTCTACGGGCCGCGCACCGAAGGCGTCGAGACGATCACCGCCGAGGATTTCGACGCGGTGATGCATACGAACGTGCGCGGGCCGATGCAGTTGCTGCCGATCCTGCTGCCGCTCGTCGAGGATGCGCGCGGCGTGCTGGCCGTCGTGTCGAGCCGGATGGGCAGCATCGCCGAGGCGACCGGCACGACCGGCTGGCTGTACCGCGCGAGCAAGGCCGCGCTGAACGACGCGCTGCGCATCGCGTCGCTGCAGACGCGCCATGCGGCGTGCATCTCGCTGCATCCCGGCTGGGTGCGTACCGACATGGGCGGCGCGCAGGCCGCGATCGATCCGGAAACCAGCGTGACCGGC
Source organism: Burkholderia sp. BE17 (assembly GCF_009362305.1). Taxonomy (NCBI): domain Bacteria; kingdom Pseudomonadati; phylum Pseudomonadota; class Betaproteobacteria; order Burkholderiales; family Burkholderiaceae; genus Burkholderia; species Burkholderia sp. BE17. The sequence continues at coordinate 132,951 of NZ_WHNU01000019.1, read as the reverse complement.
ATGCGCCGCGTGATCGCCGAAGCCGGTGCGGACGTGTCGCAGGCAAACGGCCGTTTCTTCCAGTACGACGGCATCGAGCTGAGCTGGTAAGCCGCGATCACAACCGAGCGTCGTTAATTCCCGTTTCGCATGATTTTGAACCGACCTGATGCGTGCCCGTGCGGCGGCGCGTCCCCTGCTCCCGCCGGCAAAGCGCCGGCCCCGCGCTACGCGGCCTGCTGCGGCCGCTTCATCGACGGCGGCGAAGCCGCGCCGAGCGCGCTCGAATTGATGCGTTCGCGGTACAGCGCATACGTGCTCGGCGCGACCGGCTACCTGCGCGCGACGTGGGCCGCGCGCACCTGCCCGCCCGATCTCGACACCGACCCCGATGCACCCGACGCGCCGCGCTGGCTCGGCCTCGCGGTGAAACGCCATGTGCCGCTCGACGAACGGCACGCGGAGGTCGAATTCGTGGCCCGCTACAAGGTTGGCGGACGCGCTTACCGGCTCCACGAGACGAGCCGCTTCGAGCGCGACGAGCACGGTTTCTGGCGCTATGTCGACGGCGAAGTAAGTGAGCGCTGACAAATAGTTGCTGTGTCAGACGCCGGGTAATTCCCGCATTGCACAACCCGATTTTGTCAGGCTACGATGGCCGTCAGATTGGTCATGTTGCATGGCAGGGCTTACGAATGGCGTTCAGCAAGGTATTGGTGGGATGGATGGCGGCCGGTGCGCTGTCGGCCGCTCAGGCCGGTGCGCTGCCGAACGCAAACACGGGTGCCGGCACCGCCAGCGGGTCGCTCGCCCACGCCGAGCGCTTCGATTACGGCGGCGCGAACCTGCCGCAGGTCACGGCCGACCTCAACGAACAAATCCTCCGCATTCCGGCCGATGCTTCGGGCTCCGTCACGCTCGAGGCGACGCTCTTCAAGCCGGACGGCCCCGGCCCGTTCCCGCTCGTCGTCTTCAACCACGGCAAGAACACCGGCGATCTCCATCTGCAGCCGCGCAGCCGGCCGCTCGCGTTCGCGCGCGAATTCGTGCGCCGCGGCTATGCGGTGATCGCGCCGAACCGCCAGGGCTTCGCCGGTTCGGGCGGCACCTACCAGCAGGAAGGCTGCAACGTCGGCAAGAACGGTCTCGCCCAGGCGGCCGACGTCGACGCGACGGTGCGCTACATGTCGCGCCAGTCGTATGTCGATGCGTCGCGCATCGTCGTCGCCGGCACGTCGCACGGCGGCCTCGCTTCGGTCGCGTACGGCACCGAAGCCGCACCGGGCGTGCGCGGCATCATCAACTTCTCCGGCGGGCTGCGCCAGGACCTGTGCGACGGCTGGCAGCGCAACCTGGTCGATGCATTCGACCAGTACGGCGCGCACACGGCCGTGCGGTCGCTGTGGCTGTACGGCGACAACGATTCGGTGTGGACGCCCGCGCTCGTCGCGCAAATGCACGACGCGTACGTGTCGCACGGCACGCAGGCCCAGTTCATCGATTTCGGCCGCTACAAGGACGATGCGCACCGGCTGATCGTCGATCGCGACGGCGTGCCGGTCTGGTGGCCGGCCGTCAACGCGTTCCTCGAGAAGCTGAACCTGCCGACCTCGGTGCGCTACGCGGTCGCGAATCCGCACGAACCGAAGGCAACCGGCTATGCGGCCATCGACGCGGTCAACGCGGTGCCGTATGTCGACGAAGCCGGCCGCGAAGGCTATCGCCGCTTCCTGAACCAGCATCCGAGCCGCGCGTTCGCGGTGTCGTCGGAAGGCGCGTGGTCGTGGGCCGAAGGCGGCGACGACCCGATGGCGCTCGCGCTCGACAACTGCGCGAAACAGGGCGCGGGCGCGTGCCGGCTGTATGCGGTCAACGACCGCGTCGTGTGGAACGCAAACACGACGCAGACGGCCGACAACGGCGACGGCAACACGCGCGACACCGATACGCACGCGCTGGCTTCGCGCTGACGCGCGGCGGGCCGCCCGCCGCGCCTGTTTCGCTTCCCTTCCCGCTTCCCGCCTCATTCTTCCGTGCGCGATCGCATCGCGTGTCGTCGCATACGCGCGCTTGCGCCACCACGCCATCGCCTGCCGTTCCGGCGGCCCGCTCTCACTCCGGATTCCGCAGACCATTCCGCCGCCGCCTTTCGCGCGCGGCGTGGCGTCGCCCCGCTTCGCCGCGCCCCTTCGATCCCCGATTTTTCGCGATCGCGCCGCGCGCCGCCCCGCGATTTTTTCTGTCGGGGGGGGGCTCACTCGAACGTCGTCATCTGCGCTCATTTCAGCGCATCTGGACCGTACCGTTCCGAGCCGCTCCGATCTGCGCCGAACTCCCGCCCAGCAAGGCTTTGCGACGTTTGTAACCGCTAGTGCAACGTGCCGCGGAACACGCTAATCTCAGCGCGTTTTGGAATCTGCCGCGCGGCATCCCGTCGATGCCGCGCGGCCGTTTTACCCTTCGGAGTTGCCTTGAGTACGCCAGCCACCGACGACTGGGTCGCGCGCAGCCTGCGCGCGGTCTGGCATCCCTGCACCCAGATGAAGCACCACGAGCGCCTGCCGCTGATCCCGGTCGCGCGCGGCGCGGGCGTGTGGCTGTACGACCGCGACGGCCGTCGCTACTTCGACGCAATCAGCTCGTGGTGGGTCAACCTGTTCGGCCATGCGAACCCGGACATCAACGCGGCGCTGAAGGACCAGCTCGACACGCTCGAGCACGCGATGCTCGCCGGCTGCACGCACGAGCCCGCAATCGAGCTCGCCGAGCGGCTGCACGCGCTCACCGCGCGCACGCTCGGCCATGCGTTTTTCGCGTCGGACGGCGCGTCGGCCGTCGAGATCGCGCTGAAGATGAGCTTCCACGCGTGGCGCAACCGCGGCCGCGCGAACAAGCAGGAATTCGTCTGCGTCGCGAACAGCTATCACGGCGAGACGATCGGCGCGCTCGGCGTGACCGACGTCGCGCTGTTCAAGGATGCGTACGACCCGCTGATCCGCCATGCGCACGTCGTCGCGTCGCCCGATGCGCGCGGCGCGCTGCCGGGCGAGACGGCCGCCGACGTCGCGGGCCGCGCGCTCGCGGACGTGCGGCGCCTGTTCGTCGAACGCGGCGACCGGATCGCCGCGCTGATCGTCGAGCCGCTCGTGCAGTGCGCGGCCGGCATGGCGATGCACGATCCGTCGTACGTGCGCGGACTGCGCGCGCTGTGCGACGAATTCGGCGTGCACCTGATCGCCGACGAGATCGCGGTGGGCTGCGGACGCACCGGCACCTTCTTCGCGTGCGAGCAGGCCGGCGTGTGGCCCGATTTCATGTGCCTGTCGAAAGGCATCAGCGGCGGCTACCTGCCGCTGTCGCTCGTGCTCACGCGCGACGACGTGTTCGCGGCGTTCTACGACGACGACACGACGCGCGGCTTCCTGCACTCGCATTCGTACACCGGCAACCCGCTCGCGTGCCGCGCGGCGGTCGCGACGCTCGACCTGTTCGCGCGCGACGACGTGCTCGCGCAGAACGCGCGCAAGTCGGCCGCGATGCGCGCCGCGCTCGCGCCGCTCGACGCACACCCGCAGGTGCGCCACCTGCGCGAACGCGGCACGCTGTTCGCGTTCGACGTCGCGCTCGACGGCGACGCGGCGCGCGGTTTCTCGCGGCGCTTCTTCGAACGCGCGCTCGAACGCGAGCTGCTGCTGCGCCCGATCGGCACGACCGTGTACCTGATGCCGCCGTACGTGATGAGCGACGACGACATCGCGTGGCTCGCGCAGCGCACGCGCGATACGCTCGACGCAACGCTCGCGGAGATTGCATGACGAAACAGCCCCCCCATCCCCCGGAAGCAGATCCGTCGCGCGAGGCGGCCCGGCGAGAGGCAGCGACGACGCCCCTGCTCGACACGCTGCAGCGCGGCCTCACCGATCTCGACGCGCAAGGGCTGCGCCGCGTGCGCCGCATCGCCGACACCGCGTGCGACGCGCGCATGACCGTCGACGGCCGCGAGATCGTCGGCTTCGCGAGCAACGACTACCTCGGCCTCGCCGCGCACCCGGCGCTCGTCGCCGCGTTCGCCGAAGGCGCGCAGCGCTACGGCTCCGGCAGCGGCGGCTCGCACCTGCTCGGCGGTCATTCGCGCGCACACGCGACGCTCGAGGACGAACTCGCGGGCTTCGCGGGCGGCTTCTGCGACGCGCCGCGCGCGCTGTACTTCAGCACCGGCTACATGGCGAACCTCGCCGCGATGACGGCGCTGACCGGCAAAGGCGCGACGATCTTCTCCGACGCGCTGAACCACGCATCGCTGATCGACGGCATGCGACTGTCGCGCGCGAACGTGCAGGTCTACCCGCATGCGGACACCGCCGCGCTCGCCGCGCTGCTCGAAGCATCGGATGCCGAAACGAAACTGATCGTCAGCGACACCGTGTTCAGCATGGACGGCGACGTCGCGCCGCTCGCCGCACTCGTCGCGCTGGCCGAACGCCACCGCGCATGGCTCGTCGTCGACGACGCGCACGGCTTCGGCGTGCTCGGCCCGCAGGGCCGCGGCGCACTCGCGGCCGCCGCGCTGCGTTCGCCGAATCTCGTGTACGTCGGCACGCTCGGCAAGGCGGCCGGCGTCGCGGGCGCGTTCGTCATCGCGCACGAGACCGTGATCGAATGGCTGATCCAGCGTGCGCGCAGCTACATCTTCACGACAGCCGCGCCGCCGGCCGTCGCGCATGCGGTATCGGCCAGCCTGAAGGTGATCGCGGGCGACGAAGGCGACGCGCGCCGCGCGCATCTCGCCGCGCTGATCGAGCGCACGCGCGCGCTGCTGCGCAACACGCGCTGGCAGCCGGTCGATTCGCACACGGCCGTGCAGCCGCTCGTGATCGGCAGCAACGACGCGACGCTCGCGGCGATGCGCGCGCTCGACGCAAACGGCCTCTGGGTGCCCGCGATCCGGCCGCCGACGGTGCCCGCCGGCACGTCGCGGCTGCGCGTGTCGTTGTCGGCCGCGCATTCGTTCGACGATCTCGCGCGGCTCGAAGCCGCATTGATCGAAGCCAGCGAGGCAGCGAGATGAACCACCCCCAAGCTCACTTGCTTTGCATGGGACCGGAGTACGCGCTAAAGCGCTACTCCGGATCGACACGTTCGCTGCCCCCCGAGGGGGCGGCCGCCGTCCACGGCCGGCTTTGCAAAGCCGGCCGGCTGCGCAGGCGCGGAGCGATGCTCCGCGAATTCCCTGCTACGCCCCTTGGGGCAGCCCGGCGGGAGGCAGCATGACACCCCCGCTCTCGCTCTTCGTCACCGGCACCGACACCGAAATCGGCAAAACCTTCGTGTCGGCCGCGATGCTGCACGGCTTCGCGCGGCACGGCCTGCGCGCGGCCGCGCTGAAGCCGGTCGCGGCCGGCGCGTACGAGCGCGACGGCATCTGGCGCAACGAGGATGCGGACCAGCTCGATGCGGCCGCGAACGTCGTGCTGCCGCCCGAGCTGCGCACGCCGTTCCTGCTGAAAGCACCGGCCGCGCCGCATATCGTCGCCGCTCAGGAAGGCGTGACGCTCGACCTCGACACGATCGTCGCATGCCACCGCGAAGCGCTGACGCGCGCGGACATCGTCGTCGTCGAAGGCGTCGGCGGCTTTCGCGTGCCGCTGAACGACACGCAGGACACAGCCGATCTCGCGGTCGCGCTCGGCCTGCCCGTCGTGCTCGTGGTCGGCGTGCGGCTCGGCTGCATCAGCCACGCGCTGCTGACCGCCGACGCGATTCGCCGACGCGGCCTCACGCTCGCGGGCTGGGTCGCGAACCACGTCGACCCGGCCATGTCGTTCGCCGACGAGAACGTCGCGACGATTCGCGACTGGCTCGCGCGCGAGCATCGCGCGCCGCTGCTCGGCCGCATCGCGCACCTGAGCCCGGCCGCTCCCGAATCTGCCGCGGCGATGCTTAACATCGCCGCGCTCGTCGAGTCGCTGCGCGCCGCGCAGCATTGACCCAACCGCTCCCCCAATCCCGCCCAGGACAGGAAAACGAAATGACCCAAGCCCAGACCGCCGCCGTGCAACCCGACGCGATTCCCGTGGCCGCACCGGCCCCGCAGCGCTGGCGCGTCGCCGACGTCGTCGCGCTGTTCGCTCTGCCGTTCAACGACCTGATCTTCCGCGCGCAGCAGGTGCATCGCGAGCACTTCGATGCCAACGCGGTGCAGCTGTCGACGCTGCTGTCGATCAAGACGGGCGGCTGCGAGGAAGATTGCGGCTACTGCTCGCAGTCGTCGCATCACGATACGGGCCTGAAGGCCGAGAAGCTGATGGACGTCGACACGGTGCTCGACGCCGCGCGCGCGGCGAAGGCGAACGGCGCGAGCCGCTTCTGCATGGGCGCCGCGTGGCGCAACCCGAAGGAGCGCCACATGCCGGCGCTGACCGAAATGGTGCGCGGCGTGAAGGAGCTCGGCCTCGAAACCTGCATGACGCTCGGCATGCTCGAGGACGAACAGGCGCAGCAGCTCGCCGACGCGGGCCTCGACTACTACAACCACAACCTCGACACGTCGCCGGAGTTCTACGGCCAGGTGATCTCGACGCGCACGTACCAGGACCGCCTCGACACGCTCGACCGCGTGCGCGACGCGGGCATCAACGTGTGCTGCGGCGGCATCATCGGGATGGGCGAATCGCGCCGCGAGCGCGCGGGCCTGATCTCGCAGCTCGCGAACCTGAACCCGTATCCGGAATCGGTGCCGATCAACAACCTCGTCGCGATCGAAGGCACGCCGCTCGAAGGCACCGCGCCGCTCGACCCGTTCGAGTTCGTGCGCACGATCGCGGTCGCGCGCATCACGATGCCAAAGGCCGTCGTGCGCCTGTCGGCCGGCCGCGAGCAGCTCGACGACGCGATGCAGGCGATGTGCTTCCTCGCCGGCGCGAACTCGATGTTCTACGGCGACCAGCTGCTGACGACGAGCAACCCGCAGACGCAGCGCGACCGCGCGCTGTTCGAGCGCCTCGGCATCCGCGCGAGCCAGGCCGACGCACTGTCGGACAACGCGTAAGCGAAACGGCGGCCGGCGGGCCGCGCCCGCACACGAAAAAGCCGGGGCGTGCCCCGGCTTTTTTGCATCCGATCGTCTGCACCGCGTCGGTTTTCGCGGCTCGGATCACGGTCTTCGCGACGCGCCTGCGCACGCCATCGAGCGTCACACGTGCGACGCCGCGCCGTCGAGCGCCGCGCGCACCCGCTCGACGAGCTGTGCGTCGACGGGCGCCAGCACCTCGCCGCGCGGCCGCACGCCCGAACCGAAATGCACCGCGCGCACGCCGGTGGCCCGGACGAAATCGCCGACCGCATCGACCGTGAGCCCCGAGCCGGCGAGCACCGTGCACGTCGATCCTTCGGCCTGCCGCACCATCCGCGAAATCGTCGCGGCCGCGTCGAGCACCGACGGATGGCCGCCCGACGTCAGCACGGACGTGACGGCCGGCACGCGCAGCAGCGCGTCGAACGCGGCGTTGAGGTCGCGCGACACGTCGAACGCGCGGTGGAACGTCAGCGCGCGGCCATCCGCGGCGGCGGCGATGCGCGCCAGGGCGCCGAGATCGACGTCGCCGCGCGCGTCGAGCGCGCCGAACACGACGCCGTTCGCGCCGGCCGCGACGGCCGCGCGCACGTCGCGTTCGATCACGCGCAGATCGTCGGCGTCGTAGACGAACGACCGGCTGTGCGGACGCACGATCACGTTGACGGGAATCGGCACGGCGGCCACGACGGCCTCGATCAGGCCAACGCTCGGCGTCAGCCCGCCTTCGGTGATCGCGGTCACGAGTTCGAGGCGGTCGGCGCCCGCGCGGGCCGCGGCCTTCGCATCGCCGACGGTCGTGGCGATCACTTCGAGGAGGACGGAGGAAGCAGCGTTTCGGTTCATCGGCGGCTCGCGATTCGTCATGACAATTCGCGCATCCTAGCCGAGCGGCGCGACGGGCGCCAGCGGGCCGGCCGCCGCGCGTATCAGCCGCGCCGCACGAGCCAGACGCCGGCCAGCGCGGACAACGCCGTCACCACGGCACCGGGCGCGAACCGGAACATCCGCGCGTTCACGTCCACGCCCTGCTGCTGCATCACGTCGACGATCCCGGGCGCCAGCAGCAGCGACGCCCAGCCCATCATCCCGAACGCGGTGGCCGCGGTCGCGACGAGCAGCGCGATGCCCGCGCCCCGCGCACGCGGCCGGAACGCGCCGGCGAATGCGCCCGCGGCGAGGAGCGCGGCCGAAAACGCGAACAGCACGGCGACGAAGACGAGCATCGCCGCCGCATGGCCGACCTTCACGAACGCGACCATCTGCGCGGCGATCACGCACATGCCCGCGATCGTGAACAGCATGACTGCCAGCGCGTTGCGCACAAAGCTCACGCGAGAGCCTGCCGGAAATACGCGGTCGCGGGGCGCCGGAACAGCAGGTAGACGAACAGCGCGAACAGCAGGAAGCCGGGAATCAGCACCGCGAACATCGACGGCGGCATATTGACGAACGAGAACGCGAAGCCGAGCACGGATGTCGCGATATACGCCTTGCGCGACCACTCGCGGCCCTTGAGGATCGCGATGCCGATCACGACGTTCGCGGCTTCGATGATCACGCTGATGCCGAGCGTCGCCCAGACGGGCAGCAGGTAGTGCGACAGCAGCGCCTGGGTGGTCGGCATGCCGATCGAGAACGGCGTATACACGCACGTGATCGCGTTGGTGACGATGATGATCCACGCGAGGATGGTCAGCGAAATCGGTCGTTTCATTATGTTGTCCTTTGATTCGCCGCCATGGTGGCCCCCGGGGCGGCGCGATCGCGGTCACGACGGCCGCGATCGCGCCATTTTCGGGGAAGCACGCGCGGAACGCAACGGCCGGCCCGCGCCGCTGCGTCCCGATCACCGCAACCGCCGCATGCGGTGCGCGCGATGCTAGCCGGCGTCCGCTTCGTCGTCGACCCAGTCGATATCGCCGCACAGCACGCGCTGCGCATCGCCGACGCGCACGGCCACCGACAGCGTCACGCACGGCTGCGCCTCGTTGATCGACAGGTACGGCCGCGTGACCTGCACGCGCCCCGGTTCGGCGATCGCCGAGCGGAAATACGGGCGGCGCAGCCAGTTCGCGCCCTGCGCGTCCGCCAGCGGCGAGAAGCGCGCCTCGCTCAGCGCGCGATCGGCGCGCAGCACGACGTTGCGGCCCGACTGCCGGCCCTGCGCGTCGAGCAGGAAGCAGCGCGCGGCGGCATCGAGCGCGAGGAAGTTCCAGCACACCTCGTCGAGCGTCTCGCCGGCCGCGAGACGTTCGGCCGCGCGCTCGAACGCGCGCAGGTACGGCGCGATTCGCTGCGCGTCGCGCCGCTCGCGCGCTTCGGTCTGCTGACGAAAGCGCTCGGTCAGCTCGCCGATGCAGGCCGTCGCGGCCGCGCTGTCGGGCAGCCCCGGCGCCGGGCGGCCGAAGTAGTAGCCCTGCACGAAATCGGCCTCGCACGACAGCGCGATCTGCGCCTCGTGCTCGGTCTCGATCCCTTCGACGAGCACCAGCTTGCCGGCCTCGTGCAGCAGCGTCACGAGCCCGTGCAGGATCGCGGTGAGCCCCGTGCGGTGCGCCGCGTGCGACAGCATGATGCGGTCGAGCTTCACGATGTCCGGGTTCAGTTGCCAGATCCGCTCGAGGTTCGAATGGCCGGCGCCGAAATCGTCGAGCGCGATCAGGAAGCCGTGCGTGCGGAATTCGCGCACGGCCTCGGCGAGCCGCTCGACGTCGTCCGCACGCTGTTCGAGCACTTCGAGCACGACGCGGCGCGGCGGCATGCCGAGCCGCTTCAGGTTCGCGAGCAGCGCGGCCGCCTGGAACGGGTCGGTGAGCACGCCCGGATGGACGTTGAGAAACAGCCACTCGCGCTCGGCGCCGAACAGCGCGAAGTTTTCGAGATGCAGCGCCTGCGCGAGCCGGTCGAGCTGCAGCAGTTCGCCCTGGCGCGCGGCTTCGCCGAACACGTCGAGCGGCGACACGGGGCGGTCGAGCGCATCGTGCGCGCGCAACAGCGCCTCGTAGCCGACCGCACGCTGGTGCGACAGGCTGAATATCGGCTGGAACACGGTCGTGAGCGTCAGGTCGCGATGCTGCGTCGCCAGACGTTCGAGGCCGGAGCTCATCTCCCGCTCGAACCGGTACGGCGACGCGGCGGCCGGACGCTCCTGTTGCACGATCGTCATGCCTTCCTCCTGGTGAAGCACTCGAACGCGCCGTCCGACGAAACGGACGGCGCGTGCGATGTCATGGTTGGACCCTCGGTTGTCCGGTCGGTGCCGGACGGCTGCCCAGCATCAAGCAAGCTCCGTGCAAGGGGCGAACAACCCATACGCCGCGCGGGTGCGCGGGGCTGCCGCACCAGCGTGGCGCGCATCCGGCGCACCATTTTCGTGCGCACGCACCGGCCGCTCGAGCGCAGCCGTCACAGCGGCACGCTACACTCCGTACGATCGTTTCATTCCCCGTATTCGCCGTATCGATGGAAATCGTCTTCACAGTCCTGATCCTGCTGCTGACCGTCGCACTGTCCGGCGCCGTCACCCGCATCCTGCCGTTGCAACTGCCGCTGCCGCTGATGCAGATCGCGTTCGGTGCAATCCTCGCGTGGCCGAAGTTCAACCTGCACGTCACGTTCGATCCCGAAATCTTCATGCTGCTGTTTATCCCGCCGCTGCTGTTCGCGGACGGCTGGCGGATTCCCAAACGCGAGCTGTACCTGCAGCGCCGCGCGATCCTGATGCTCGCATTCGGGCTCGTATTCATGACGGTACTCGCAGTGGGCTACTTCGCGCATTGGCTGATTCCCGAGTTGCCGCTGCCGATCGCGTTCGCGCTCGCGGCCGTGCTGTCGCCGACCGATGCGGTCGCGCTGTCGGGCATCGCCGGCCGTGGCAGGATCCCGCCGCAACTGATGCACATCCTCGAAGGCGAGGCGCTGATGAACGACGCGTCGGGCCTCGTCGCGCTGAAGTTCGCGATCGCGGCCGCGCTGACCGGCGTGTTCTCGCTGCGCGCCGCGTCGGTCACGTTCGTGATCGTCGCCGCCGGCGGGCTCGCGACGGGCGCGATCGTGTCGTGGGTGTTCAGCGCGCTGTCGACGCGCTTCCTGAACGCCGAGCAGGAAGGCGATCCGGCCCCCGGCATCGTGATGACGCTGCTCGTGCCGTTCGCGGCCTACCTGTTCGCCGAGCACCTCGACCTGTCGGGCGTGCTCGCGGCCGTGTCGGCGGGGATGATGATGAATTACACGAGCTTCTCGCGCAAAAGCACCGTCGCGTCGCGCGTGCGCGCCGAAAGCACGTGGGCGATGATCGAGTTCGTGTTCAACGGCATGGTGTTCATCATGCTCGGGCTGCAGTTGCCGCACATCATCGGCCGCGCGCTCGTCGACGCGCACCATACGAGCGACGCGCTCGTCGGCCGGATGATCTTCAACGTGTGCGCGATGATGATCGCGCTGTATGCGATCCGCTTTCTGTGGGTCTGGCTGCTGCGCTGGATTGCGAGCCGCCGCGCGGCGCGCCAGGGCCTCGCGGGCACGATGGCCGGCGTGCGCACGATCGCGGTGATGACGGTCGGCGGCGTGCGCGGCGCGGTCACGCTCGCCGGCGTGCTGTCGATCCCGGTCGCACTCGCCGACGGCGCGCCGCTACCGGGGCGCGACACCGCGATCTTCGTCGCGTCGGCCGTGATCCTCGGCTCGCTCGTCGTCGCGGTGATCGGCCTGCCGCTGCTGCTGCGCGGCGTGCGCTCGTCGCGCAACCCGCTCGCCGACGAGGAGCGCACCGCGCGCGCGGCCGCCGCGCAGGCCGCGATCCGCGCGATCGACTCGTCGCACGACGCGATCTCGGCCGATCTCGACGAATCGGGCGCCGCGCGCTGCGCGGACATCTCCGCGCGCGTGATGGACCAGTACCGCCGCCGGCTCGCCGCGCTCGCCGAGGACGGCCCCACGCCGCGCGCGGAAGCGAAGCAGAGCGAAACGATGGAACTGCAGATGCGGATCGCCGCGATCCGCGCGGAGCGCTCGGTGCTGTACCGGCTGCGCAGCGACAGCAAGATTTCGGACGAGACGCTGACGAAGCTGATCCGCGAGATCGACCTGTCGGAAACCGCGCTGTCGACGCGCAAGAAAGGCATTCTCTGACGGGCGGCTCGATGCCCGGAAGCAACCACCCATAAAAAAACGGCGACGCCGAAGCGTCGCCGTTTTCACATTCGCCCGCGTTCGCGCTACTTCGCGACGACGACCGGAATCCCCTTCAGCATTCCGGCGCCCTTCATTTCGTCGAGCGCGTGCTGCACGGCCGCGCTCGTCGCCGCGTCGATGCCGAGCTGCAGCGCGAGCTCGCGCTCCGCGCGCTTCACGCCAGCCAGGTTGCGCACCTTCACGTGACCGAAGCCGCGCACGCGGGCGTGCAGGTCGGCCAGCTGCGCGACCTGCACCGCATTGCCGGCTGTCGTCGCGGCGAGCGCACGGGCGAGCGTCGTCTCGTAGTCATCGGCGAGCGCCCGTTCCATCCTGCGCTCGACGGTGCGGCCGAACGGATCGAGCCACGTGCCGCGCAGGCTGCGCACGCGCGCCAGCATGCCGAACACCGGCCACATCCACTGGCCGAACACCCGTTTCTTCGGCACGCCGCCGTCGCGACCGGCCTTCGCGATCGTCGGCGGCGCGAGGTTGAACTTCACGCGATAGGCCTGCCCCGGCACACCTTCGAACTGCGCTTCGAGCGCGGTGCGGAATGCGTCGTCCGTGTAAAGCCGCGCGACCTCGTATTCGTCCTTCACCGCGAGCAGCCGGTAGAACGTCGTCGCGACCGCGCGCGTCAGCGCGTCGTCGCCCTTCGCGGCCGCCGCGTTCACGAGCGCACGGTAGCGCTCGACGTAGCGCGCGCCGCCGTACGCGTCGAGACGCGCTTCGCGATCGGCGATCAGTTCGGCAAGCGTTTCCGGCGCGACCTGTGCGGCCACCGCGTGACGCGCGTTCCACAACGCATCGAGCCCTGCCGCATCGCCGGCCGCCATCCGGCCGATCGAGAACGCGAGCTTGTTCATCGGCACCGCGACGTTGTTCAGCTCGATCGCGCGCATCATCGCGGCGAGCGACACCGGCACGAGGCCGAGCTGCCACGCGTAGCCGAGCATCAGGATGTTCGCGCCGATCGAATCGCCGAGGAACTTCGCGGCGAGCGCCTGCGCGTCGCAGCTCGACAGGTAGCCGTCGCCGGCCGCGTGACGCATCTTCTCGAGCAGCGCGTCCGCATGCAGGTTCGCGTCGGGGTTCTGCACGAACGACGCGTTCGGGATCCGGTGCGTGTTGACGACGATCCGCGAACGCTCGTGACGCACCGTCTGCAGCGCTTCGGCGCTCGCGCCGACGACCATGTCGCACGCGAGCAGCACGTCGGCCTGCTGCGTGTCGATGCGCACCTGGTTCAGCCATCGGTCGTTCGCGGCGATCCGCACGAACGACAGCACCGAGCCGCCCTTCTGCGCGAAGCCCATGAAGTCGAGCACCGATGCGCTCTTGCCTTCGAGGTGCGCGGCCATGCTGATCAGCGCGCCGACCGTCACGACGCCCGTGCCGCCGACGCCCGTCACGAGCATGTCGAACGGCGCCGCATCGAGATGCGTCGCGGGCACCGGCAGCGCGTCGACGCGCGCGGCGAGCGCCGCTTCGTCGAATGCGGCACCCGCGGCCTTCTTCAGCGCCGCGCCTTCGACCGTCACGAAGCTCGGGCAGAAGCCGTTCACGCACGAATAATCCTTGTTGCACGACGACTGGTCGATGCGGCGCTTGCGGCCGAGCGGCGTCTCGAGCGGCTCGACCGACAGGCAGTTCGACTGCACGCCGCAATCGCCGCAGCCTTCGCACACCGCGTCGTTGATGAACAGGCGCTTGTCCGGGTCGGGGAATTCGCCTTTCTTGCGGCGGCGGCGCTTCTCGGCCGCGCAGGTCTGGTCGTAGATCAGCACGGTGACGCCCGGCGTCTCGCGCAACTCGCGCTGCACCGAGTCGAGCTCGCTGCGGTGATGGAACGTCGTGCCCTTCGGGAACAACCCGTGATGGCCGTCGTACTTCTCCGGTTCGTCGGACACGACGACGAAGCGCGACACGCCTTCCGCCTCGACCTGCCGCGCGATCTGCGGCACCGAGATGCTGCCGTCGACCGGCTGGCCGCCCGTCATCGCGACCGCATCGTTGTAGAGGATCTTGTACGTGATGTTCGCTTTCGCGGCGACCGCCTGGCGGATCGCGAGGATGCCCGAGTGGAAGTAGGTGCCGTCGCCGAGGTTCTGGAACACGTGCTTCGTGTTGGTGAACATCGCGTGCGCGGCCCAGTCGACGCCCTCGCCGCCCATCTGGATCAGCCCCGTCGTGTCGCGCTCCATCCACGACGCCATGAAGTGGCAGCCGATGCCGGCCTGCGCGATCGAGCCTTCCGGCACCTTCGTCGACGTGTTGTGCGGGCAGCCCGAGCAGAAATACGGCGTGCGCTTCACCGCGTCGGCCTCGTTCGACAGGATCTGCGGCGCGACGAGATCGACGACGCGTTCGCGGCGGTCGAGCGCCGGCTTGTGCCGCGCGAGCCATTCGGCGAACACCGGCAGGATGCGCGACGGGCGCAGCTCGCCGAGTTCGGACAGCAGGCAGGCGCCTTGCGCGTCGTGCTTGCCGAGCACGCGCGGGCGCGAGCCTTCCGTGCGGTTGTACAGGTAGTCCTTGATCTGTTGCTCGATGACCGGGCCCTTCTCCTCGATCACGAGCACTTCGGCGAGCCCGTCGACGAAGGTCTCGATACGCGTCATCTCGAGCGGATACGACAGGCCGACCTTGTAGATCCGCACGCCGGCCGCGTCGAGATCCGCCACCGTCAGGTCGAGACGGCGCAGCGCTTCCATCAGGTCGAGGTGCGCCTTGCCGCAGGTGACGATACCGACGTTCGCCTGCGCGCTAGGCGCGATCCACTTGTCGATACTGTTGGTGCGCGCAAAATGGCGCACCGCGTCGAGCTTCGCGGCGAGGCGCGCCTCGATCGTGAGGCTCGGCAGGTCGGGCCAGCGGTTGTGCAGGCCGCCCGCCGGCGGCGTGAAGCCGGCCGGTGCCGGCCACTGCGTCTGCAGCGCGTCGAGGTCGACGGTCGAACCCGACTCGACCGTTTCCGAGATCGCCTTGAAGCCGACCCAGGCGCCCGAGTAGCGCGACAGCGCCCAGCCGTACAGGCCGAATTCGAGCATGTCGGCGATGTTCGCCGGGTTCACGACCGGCATGTGCCACGCGATCATCGCGAAGTCGCTCTGGTGCGGCATCGACGACGACACGCAGCCATGGTCGTCGCCCGCGACGACCAGCACGCCGCCGTGCGGCGACGAACCGTAAGCGTTGCCGTGCTTCAGCGCGTCGCCGGCGCGATCGACGCCCGGGCCCTTGCCGTACCACATCGCATACACGCCCTCGACCGTACGCTCGGGATCGGCCTCGACACGCTGCGTGCCGAGCACGGCCGTGCCGCCGAGTTCCTCGTTGATTGCGGGCAGGAAGCGCACGCCGCTGCCGTCGAGCAGTTTCTTCGCCTTCCACAACTGCTGGTCGACCATGCCGAGCGGCGAGCCGCGGTAGCCGCTGACGAAGCCGGCCGTGTTGAGCCCCTGTTCGGTGTCGACCGTGCGCTGCATCAGCATCAGGCGGACCAGCGCTTGCGTGCCGGTCAGGAAGATCCGGCCGCGCGTCGCGGTCAGGTTGTCGGTCAGGCGGTAGTCGGACAGGGCAGGCGTGCCGTCGATGGGCAAGCGGGCGGTCATGGGGGATGTCTCCTGATTGTGCTGTTCTGTTCTAGGCTGCGCGGCGGGGCGTCGGGCGACGTGTGGGCGCCGGCAGCGAATGCCTCTATTTTTTCGCGCGCAGACGAGAATGTTTTTTCTCTTCTTGCTCGGGCGGGCCCGTAGCGAGAAAAACTGCGCAGCTTTTTACCGGGATTTGAGAGAGTTTTCGCGCGCGGTGCTGGAGCAGGATTGGCGGGGTGTCGGGACGGCCGGGTGGGTTGCCGGAACAACCGGTGCCGGTCCGCAGGCAACCGGCCGGCGCGGCGGCGGGGCTCGCGCCCCGTGTGACAAGGGATTCGGCGGTCCGAGGCGGTCACCCTCACCATTGGAATGCACAGCCTTCCGATTGGTCGGGGGCGCGGGATGTCCACAATCCCGCACCCTTCGGCCGATCGGGCTCGCGCGCTCACCGTTCGAATGCACAGCGTTTCGAGTGGCGTCGGGGCCGGGATATCCACGTCCGTGATCGGTATCCGGTTCGCTCGGGCGCCGACGCTCACCGTTGAAATTCACAGCGTGCCAAGTGGGTTTCGACGGTGGATATCCACATCGGCATCGGCTGATTTCGTCGATCCGCGATTCACCCTCACCGATCGAATAAACAGGATCGCGAGTGGGTTCGCCGGCCGGATAATCACACCGGAGCACGCACGATGGGTAATCGCAGGCCCGCACTCACCGTTGAAAACCACAGGGCTTCGAGTGACTGCGGTGGTAGTTGTCCACCGCCCGGTTCGGCTCTGCCGTCCGGTCTCGTGTGCCCCCTCACCGTTGAGAATCACAGCGCGTCGAGTGACTGCGGTGGTCGTTGTCCACCGTCCGAACTGCCTCTGTCGTCCGGTCTCAAGCGTATCCTTTCCGTTGAAAATCGCAGCGCTTCCACAGCGCTTCGAGTGGCTGCGGTGGAAGTTGTCCACGCCCGAACCGGCTCTGCCGACCGGTCTCGCACGCACCCTCACCGTTGAGAATCACAGCGCGTCGAGTGGCTGCGATGGTAGTTGTCCACGCCCGAACCGGCTCTGCCGACCGGTCTCGCGCGCACCCTCACCGTTGAAAACCACAGCGCTTCGAGTGGCTGCGGTGGTAGTTGTCCACGCCCGAACCGGCTCTGCTGACCGGTCCCGCACGCACCCTCACCGTTGAGAATCACAGCGCTTCGACTGGCCTGGAGAGGCGGATATCCACATGGACGCGAATCCTTTGATCAGCCATGAAAGTGCGTTTCCAAGGGCCGCGATGACCGGAAGTCCACGCCGGCATCGGCACGCTATCCAATCGGACGTCGACACTCACCTTCGAAATACACAGCCACGCGAGTCGTTTGGTTGGCCGGATATCCACACGGGAATCCGCGTTGCCCTCGACGGCGTGCTCGCTCCCGGGCCTGAAATGCGCGGCGCTTCAGACGGCGTTGTCGGCCGAACGGCCGCGCCTTGACCGGCTGTCCGCCGATGGCACACTCACGCTCACCATTGAATTGCACTGCGCGTCGAGTCGCTTGAGGAGGTTGGCGCGCGCAATGAAATCTGCTCGCCACGGACCACTTACCCGCGCTCACCGTTAGAATGCACGGCCCTTCGATTGGCTTCCCGAACCGGATATCCACGTCGCCACGCACGCGCGGTTCGGTCACGCTTGCGTGCGTTCGGCTAGAATGCGCAGCGCTCCGAATCACACCAAAGGCCGGGAAGCCGCGCCGGAGCAGGCACGTCGCGCGGTCGGACGCCGACACTCACCGCTGAATTCCACAGCATTTCGCGTCGTTCCGTGGGTCGGTTATCCACAACCCTCCTCATGTATTGCGGGGCATCCGGTCATCCTCACCGGTGAAATGCACAGGGTGCCGAGTCGTTTCGATGTGTGGATATCCACAACGGATCGTGCGAAGAAGCGTTCGTCGGCACATCGGCGAAAGCGGTCAGCGCATCAACGCGCAGCATTCGGGCTATAGCCGGAAAGCCCTGTCTGGACAGCCTCGGCGGCACCCTCACCATTCGAATGCACAGCGTTTCGAGTCGCCTCGGGATGAGTTGTCCACATCCGTCCCATTGCGCTCACTCAAGCCGACACACGCTCCCGGGCAGCCTCACTCGGCGATCGAACGGATGACCGTTGCCGGATTGCCGCCGACCAGCGTATTCGACGGAACGTCCCTGGTGACGACGGCCGCGGCCGCGACGACCGAGTTCTCGCCCACCGTCACGCCACCGATGATCGTCGCACCCGCGCCGATCCACACGTTCCGTTCGATCGCGATCGGCTTCGCGATGACAAAGTCGCGCCGCCGGGAAGGTTCGACCGGATGGCCGGACGTGATGAGGCTGACGTTCGGCCCGATCATCACGTCGTCGCCGATCTCGAGCCCGCCCAGGTCGTAGAACGTGCAGTTCTGGTTGACGAACACGTTGCGCCCGATCTTCATGCCGGCGCCGCCCGTTGCATGGAACGGCGGAATCAGCACGAAACCGTCGTCCATCTGCGTGCCGATCAGTTCGCTGAACAACGCGCGGACGTCTGCCGCATCGTCGAACGTCAGGCGGTTGAGCCGCGCGGTGATCGCCATCGCTCGCTTGACCTCGGCCACCATGGCCGCCGATTCCGGCGTTCTTCGCGGAATGATCGTGGTGCAATCGTCGTTTGCCATTCGTTGCTTGTCTCCCTGAACGGTCGAACCGGCGGTGCATCGCAGTCACGCTGATCTGCACCGAGATTCTTGATTCGAATTTATGACTAGTTTTTATATAACTAGTCACTCATTAAACCGCTGTCGAACCCGCGTTGCTCGGGTACGCTTGAGCATCCACCGGACCCTACCTGCACCCAAACGCGGAGGCACGATGAAGCTCTACTACTGGCCGAAGACCCGGGCGTTCCGGGCGTTGTGGATGCTTGAGGAAATCGGCGTGGTGTACGAACTCGTGCCGATCGACCTGCGCTCGCACGAACAGGGCAGCGACGCGTTCGTGCAGGTCAACCCGATGGCCAAGCTGCCCGCGCTCGACGACGGCAGCGCGCCGTTCGCCGAATCGGGTGCCGTGCTGCTCTATCTCGCCGACCGTTGCCCGGGTGCCGGGCTCGGCGTCGCGCCCGACGATCCGCTGCGCGGCCGCTTCCTCCAATGGATGTTCTTCACGCCGACCTGCCTCGAACCGGCGATGGCCGAGAAATTCACGGGCGCGTCGGGCAATCCGGTCGCGTTCGGCTGGGGCAACATCACGCGCGTGCAGCGCGCGCTCGCGCAGACGCTCGCCCATAGCCCCTGGCTCGTCGGCGACCGCTTCACCGCAGCCGACCTGCTGCTCGCCAGCACGCTGAAGATCGCGTTCGACGCGCATCTGCTGCCGCACGAAGGCGTGCTCGGCGACTACGTCGCGCGAGCCGAGGACCGCGACGCGTTCCGCCGCGCGGTCGCGATCGAACAACGCGAAGCGGCGCGTCTGCTGCACGCTTGACGCATGCGGGGCGGCGCCCGCCGCCCCGCGAGCATACCTACGCAGCCGGCCCCTGCGCCGCGGCGCCCGCTTCGACCACCACGCCCGGCGAACCGCGCTCGTCGGTTTCGATGTCGACCGGCACTATGTCGTGAAAATGCGTGTAGTCGATGTGCGTGACGCCGTCTTCGTCGTGCATCAGGTCGACATAACGATGACGCCAGCGGATCTCCCCATGCGCCCATGAGTGCCGCGCCTGCATGACCTGCGCGGTCGTTTCGTCCGAGCCCTCGATCGTGATCAGCAGCGACGCATCGCGCGCGGCGAGCGATTCGGGTGTCTCGCCGAACAGCGCGCTCGATTCGTCGATCACGTGCATCAGGTTCCAGCCGAGCAGGAAGATCGGATGCTCGCTGCGCACGAGCGGCAGGTCGTGGATCTTGCGCAGCGAGTAGCCCTCGTGCGTGCCTTCGACGCGCATCAGCCGCAATTTCGCCTGCGCCTCGGCGATCACGTTCTGGCGTGCATTCGCGGCGCGCACCATCAGCGTCATCCGGCCGTTCAGCGGCCGCACGATCGCGTAGCGCGCGAACAGGATCTTCGCCTGCGGCCGGGAAAACCGCGCGAACACGAGCCCCGTGGCCAGCGCGATGCTCGACATCCCGACGAAGATCTCGAGCGTCGCGACCAGGTGCGCATAAGTAGTCTGCGGATGCATGTCGCCGTAGCCGACGGTCGCGAGCGTCTCGACGCTGAAGAAGAACGCGCCGCCGAACCCGGCCGGCGACTGGTTCGCGATCGGCGCATGGCCCAGCATGTAGAGCATCGCGAAGCCGCCGTTGAGCAGCAGGAACAGCACCGCGAGCGACAGGAAGAACACGGGCCAGCTCACCGTCAGCGCGCGGTGATAGAAATCGCGCCAGCCGAGCGGCGGCATCCCGTACGCGATCACCGGGCGGGTGCCCGACCAGATCTTGCGGCCACGGCCGCGGGAGGCGGGGGAGGACGAATCGACGTTCATCGCGCAGTGCCAGTTTCAGGGAGGCGATGAGCGTAGCACGCGCGGCGGCGGCCGGGAATGCGTGCCGATTCGGAATGGAAATTTGCCGCGCCGCCTGACGCGTGCGGCCGCGCAGCGTCGAAAAAAACCGGCCGCATGAAAGCGGCCGGCTGCATCGTCATCGTGCGGACCAGCGCGCGGAGCGCGCCGTTATCACTTCCGGTCGACGATCACCTGGTCGAACGTGCCGCCGTCGGCGAAATGGGTCTTCTGCGCGTTCGCCCAGCTGCCGAAGACCTGCTCGACGCTGAACGTCTTCAGCGACTTGAACTCGGCCGCATGCTTCTTCAGCACGTTCGCGTCGCGCGGGCGCAGATGGTGCCGCGCGATGATCTCCTGCGCTTCCGGCGTGTACAGGTAGTCGAGATACGCCTGCGCGACCTTGCGCGTGCCCTTCTTGTCGACGACCTTGTCGACGACGGCGACGGGCGGCTCCGCGAGGATGCTCGCCGACGGATACACGGCGTCGAACTGCGCGCCCGACGCGCCGGTGTCCATCAGCGCGACTTCGTTCTCGAACGTGACCAGCACGTCGCCGATGCCGCGCTGCGTGAACGTCGTCGTGGCGCCTCGGCCGCCCGAGTCGAGCACCGGCACGTTGCGGAAGATCGCCTTCTCGAAGTCGAGCGCCTGCTGGTCGGTCGCGCCCTTCTGCTTCTGGAAGCCCCACGCGGCCAGGTACGCGTAGCGGCCGTTGCCCGACGTCTTCGGGTTCGCGATGATCACCTGGACGCCCGGCTTCGCGAGATCGCTCCAGTCCTTGATCGCCTTCGGGTTGCCCTTGCGCACGAGGAACACCATCGTCGTCGAGTACGGCGAGCTGTTGTCCGGGAAGCGCGCGCGCCAGTCCTTCGGCAGCAGCTGGCCGCGCTCGGCGAGCAGGTCGATGTCGTTCGGCTGGTTCATCGTCACGACGTCGGCCTGCAACCCCTGCAGCACCGACAGCGCCTGCGCGCTCGACGCGCCGTGCGACTGCTTGAGCGCGACCGTCTCGCCGGTCTTCTGCTTGTAGGCGGCGGCAAAGCTCGTGTTGATGTCCTTGTACAGCTCGCGCGTCACGTCGTACGACACGTTCAGGATCGACGTGTCCGCGTGCGCAGCCGTCGCCGCCACGACGAGCGCCGCCGCCGCGCCCGTGTGCAGCCAGCGACCGATCCCCTTGATGCTTGCCATCGTGATATGCCCCGTTTCCAGTGGTAGTGAATGTGCGTGACGGCACGCGTACGCGCTGTCATCGAAACGTAAGCGGGCATTCTAGCGGCCGGGCACGGTGCGCCTTCCAATCAGTCGTGGAAAGCAAATCTCGAATCGTGCTAAACGGCGGCGGACGCTCGCGTGCGCGCCAGATCCGATGTTAAGATCGCCGCTCAGCCCACTTCACGGTTCATCCATGTCCGCTGCCCTGCGCTCGTTCTCGATCCTCGCCGCCGTCGCGGCAGGTGCGCGCGCGGCCGGGCTGAAACTGAAAAAACGACTCCTCGACTGACGGGGACGTCGCGTCCCGTCAGGCGAATGCCGGACGGGATGCCCGCAGGTCGTTTCTTTCTCCTTGCCCGCATGCCTCGTTCCGGCACTCCGCCGGCGGAACGGTTCCTTCCCACTCCGTTTCCACCATGAGGCTTTTCATGCACACACGTTTCGAAGGTATCTGGCTGCCGATCATCACGCCGTTCCACCGCGGCGAGGTCGACCATGCGGCCCTCGCGCGGCTCGCGCGCCACTATGCGGCCGCGGGCATCGCGGGCTTCGTCGCGGGCGCGACGACCGGTGAAGGCGTGCTGCTCGACGCGCGCGAACAGGACGCCGTGTTCGCGACGCTGCGCGACGCGGCGCCTGGCCTGCCGGTCGTCGTCGGGCTGACCGCGAGCGCGACGCATGTCGCGGCGGCACGCGCGCGCGAACTTGCGGCGCTACGGCCCGACGGGCTGCTCGTCACGCCGCCCGTCTACGTGCGGCCGACGCAGGACGGCATCCGCCGCCATGTCGAGGCGATCGTCGACGCGGCCGACCTGCCGGCGCTCGTCTACAACATCCCGTACCGCACCGGCGTGAACGTCGAACTGGAGACGCTGCAGGCGCTTGCGCGCGACCCGCGCGTCGCGGGCATCAAGGAATGCGGCGGCACGCTCGACCGGATGAGCCGGCTCGTGCACGACACGCCGCTTGCGATCCTGTCCGGCGACGACAACCAGAACTTCGCGGCGCTGTGCGCCGGTGCGCACGGCGCGATCGCGAGCAGCGCGCACGTGCTGCCCGAATGGCATGTGCGCATCCATGCGCTGCTGCGCGACGGACGGCTCGCCGATGCGCGGCGCCTGTCGGTCGCGCTGCAACCGCTCGTCGCGGCGCTGTTCGCGGAGCCGAACCCGGCGCCGGTGAAGGCCGTGCTGGCCGCGCAAGGGTGGTGCGAGGACGGGTTGCGGCTGCCGTTCGTGCCGGCGAGCGAGGGGTTGCGGGAGCGGTTGGCCATGCTTTGTGCGGAACTGGAAGCGTCTGCGCAAGCTGTCGCCGCAGCGTAGGATTTCGCTCCGAGAACTGTTTCAGACCGTCAGAATCCGCGACGCGCCATACTGCGAAAGATGGCCGTCCGCGGTGACGAGCAGCAGCGGTTCGTACCACGCCTGCGCGACGAGCAACCGGTCGAACGGGTCGAGATGATAGTGGGGCAGATGGCGCACGGCCGCGCCGTGTGCGGCCCGAACCGGCAGTTCGCGGTACTGGCTCGTGTTGATCCTTTCGACCAACCGATCCACATCGACGTCCAGCTTTCCCTTCCCTGCCTTGATCGCCACTTCCCAGATGCTCGCGCTGCCGATGGACACTTCGTCGGCAGCGTGATCAGATTACGCGCACGAACGCTCAGTTTCGGATCATTCGCCAGCGCCCACAGAAAGATGTGCGTATCGAAGAGCAGCCTCATTACTTCCCTACGAACGCGGCAAGCTCTTTGGCGGAAAGCGGTGCGTCGAAGTCATCGGCGATCCACATCTGCCCCTCGAGGGCACCGAATGAATGAATTGGCCTGAGCGGCACGAGCCGGACCGACTGCTTGCCGTCCTGCATGATCACGACGCGTTCGCCGGCGATCGCGGCATCGACCAGCCGCTGCAGATCGAGCGAAGCTTCCTGGAGGCTTGCGACTTGCATGTTGAGCTCCATCCATTGAGTGACCACCATTGTCGCGACATTCGCCCCGTTGCTCCAATAGGCCGAACGTCCAGGCGAACGCATGCCTGTCGATTGGTATCAGGCCGCCAGCACCGCCCCCTCCGTCGCGTCCCGCACCGCCTGCGTCACGATCCGCGCGAGCCGGTCGACGGTCGGCGTTGCCGACGACGTGCGCCGCAGCAGGATCAGCGGCAGGCTCGGCAGTTCCGGCAGCCCGGACGACGACGCGTCGAGCACGCGCACCGACGCGGGCAGCCCGTAGTGCGAGCGCACCGTCAGCCCGAGGCCGGCCGCCGCCGCCGCCCATAGCCCGGCGAGGCTCGGCGTCGTGAACGCGACGCGCCACGGCACGCTCGCGCGGTCGAGCGCATCGGTCGCCGCGCCGAAGAACCGGCACGGCCGGTCGAACACGACGAGCGGCAGCGGCTCGCCCGGCGCGCGCACGGCACGGCCGCCCGTTTCGCGGCGCGCAATCGCTGCCATATCGTCTTCCGCGCCCTCCCCGCCGCCGTCCGGCATCCCGAACCCGCCCGCGCCCACCGCGCCGATCCATTGCATCGGCACCTGCGCGATCGCTTCGCTGTCGATCCCTGCCCGCGACACGAGCGCCGCCGACGCCGGGTCGCCCCACACGAGTGCGAGATCCAGTTGGTTCGCATCGAGCCGGTCGAGCAGTTCGGCATTGCGCGCCACGCGCGCCTCGATCCTCACCTTCGAATGCGCGCGCGCAAATCGCCCGAGCACGTCGGGCAGGATCGCCTCGCCGAAATCCTCCTGCAGCCCGACGCGCACCCAGCCGTCGAGATTCACGCCGCGCACGGCCGCGGCCGCCTCGTCGTTCAGCTCGATCATCCGCCGCGCATAGCGCAGCATCGCGTCGCCGGCGTCGGTCAGCGCGAGCCCGCGCCCGGCTTTCACGAACAGCGGCGTGCCGGCCTGCTCCTCGAGCTTGCGGATCTGCGCGCTCACCGCCGACGACGAGCGCGCGACGCGGTCGGCCGCCTTCGCGAAACTGCCGAGATCCACGCCCGCGACGAGGCTGCGCAGCGCCGCCACGTCGAAGTTGGGCCGGGCATGCGCGGCATCGGCCATTGCGAGCGGCTCGTCGCCGCCACGGGGAATGTCTTGTCCGGGCACGTCAACCATCCTGTTTCATCGAACGATTCATCAAAAACTTTCCGATTTTCAGGATGAATGTAGGCCGCCAGACTGTCGATGTCAATTTCCAACCAGGCCTGCCGCCATGGATACCACCTGCATCGCTTCCCCCTCCTCGCCGGCGCGTGACGCGCGCGGGCCGGCCCACCGCTGGCGCGTGCTGGCGGCCGGCGTCGCCGCGAACATGAGCTTTTCGGCTGCCGCGGCCGGCATTCCGACCACCGCCGTGTGGATGCGCACGGCCTATCACCTCGACAACGGCGCGCTCGGCCTCGTGCTCGGCGCGCTCGGCTTCGGCGTCGCGCTGTCCGAGCTGCCTTGGGGAATCGCCGCCGACCGCTTCGGCGATCGCCGCGTGCTGCTGACCGGGCTCGTCGCAACGGCCGCGATGCTCGCGCTGATGATGTGCGCGATCGTCCCGACCGCGCACGCGGTGCCGCCGCTGGTGCGCGTCGTCGCGATGATGAGCTGCGTCGGCCTGCTTGGCGGCAGCGTAAACGGGTCGAGCGGGCGCGCGGTAATGCGCTGGTTCGGCGAGCGCGAACGCGGCCTCGCGATGAGCATCCGCCAGACGGCCGTGCCGCTCGGCGGCGGCATCGGCGCGGCACTGCTGCCGTCGCTCGCGTCGCACCTGGGTTTCGCCGCGGTGTTCGGTGCGCTGATGCTGTTGTGCGCGGGATCGGCCGCGCTGACCTGGCGTTGGCTGCGCGAACCGCCCGCCGCGCCGGCCACCGTGCACGGCACCGTGCATCGTCCCGTCGAACAGCAGCAGCCCGCCCGGCATGCGCGCGGCCCGCTCGCGAGCGGCCGCGTGTGGCGCATCGTGCTCGGCATGGGCCTGCTGTGCACGCCGCAGTTCGCGGTGCTCACGTTCGCGACGGTGTTCCTGCACGACTTCGGCCGGCTCCGCCTCGCCGGCATCAGCGCGGCGATGGTCGCGCTGCAGCTCGGCGCGATGGTGATGCGCGTCTGGAGCGGCCGCCATACCGACCGGCACGGCAACCGCCGCGCGTACCTGCGCGGTTCGGTGCTCGTCGCCGCCGGGTCGTTCGCGCTGCTTGCTGCCGCGACGGCCGGCAGCCCGCACGTGCCGCTCGCGGCGATCGTCGCGATTCTCGTGTTCGCGGGCGTCTGCGTATCGGCATGGCACGGCGTCGCGTATACGGAGCTCGCGACGCTCGCCGGCGCGAACCACGCGGGCACCGCGCTCGGGATGGCGAACACGATCGTCTACCTCGGGCTGTTCGCGACGCCGCTCGCGATTCCGCCGCTGCTCGCCGTCAGTTCGTGGAGCGTCGTCTGGCTCGCGGCCGCGCTGGTCGCCGGCGCGACCTATCCGCTGTTCGCCGCGCGATAGCGGCCGCATGTTGCACGCGGGCGTCTCCGCATAGACAACGACGCCCGCGCATCCGTCAGCCCGCCTCGCGCGCCAACGCACGCCGCGCGGCCGGCCGTTCGGCCTCGCGCTGCGCATGAGCGGTCCACGCGGGATGCCGCGTCATGTCGAGCCCGATCGCGACGCCCCAGCGATACAGCACGAGCAGGAACGGATCGACGATCGAATGGCCGCCCGGTTCGGCCCACGCGCGGCCGTCGGCGAGCGCGGCTTCGATCTTCTCGTTCGCGGCATCGATCGTGCCGCGCCCGTGCGTGCTGACCGCACCGTGCAGGGCCGGATCGCCGATGAAGCGGCCCGGCCGCCACAGCGCGCCGTAGCCGACGCCATGCACCCAGCCGACCAGCCAGGCGAGCCATTCGTGGCAGCGCGCCTCGCGCAGCGGATCGTCGAGCGGCAGCAATCGCGCATCCGGATAACGGCGCGCGAGATACGTGAGGATCGCCGGCGTTTCGGTGAGCACGCGCGGCTCGCCCGGAATCGCGAGCGCGGGCACGCGCGCCTTCGCGTTGATCGCGAGATAGCGCGCTTCGAGGTTCTGCTGTTTCTGCACGGAGACGATCTCGACGTCGAACGGCGCGCCGGTTTCCTCCAGCGCGATGTGGGCGGCAAGCGAGCAGGCGCCCGGCGAAAGATAGAGACGGTATGCGTTCATGTTGATGTGGCCCGACCGGGCTGTAGAAGACGGAACCGAGTGTAGGAACGCGTGGCCGGACGCCGCAAACGATGAATTGTCGTGCCCGGACATTAGTATTACTAATACCCGCATGCGACGCATCCACCTCCCTCCGCTGCAGACGCTACGCGCGTTCGAGGCCGCCGTGCGGCTGCAGAGCTTCACGCGCGCGGCCGACACACTCGCACTCACGCAAGGCGCGGTCAGCCAGCACATCCGCGCGCTCGAGGCGCAGCTCGGCTACCCGCTCTTCACGCGCGAGCGCAACGGCGCGACACCGACGCACGCCGCGCACGCGCTCGCGCTGCAGGTGCGCCAGGGCCTGAGCGTGCTCGAACGCGCGTTCGAGCCGACGCTCGCCGTGCGCAGCCGCCCGCGCACCTGCGACGTCACGCTGAACGTCAGCGTGCTGCCGAGCGTCGCCGAGCGCTGGCTCGCGCCGCGCCTGCCGCGCTTCTCGGCCGCGCATCCGCACATCGCGATCGCGCTGCACCCGGACGCGACGCTCGCGCCGCTGCGCAAGCGCGACCGCATCGACGTCGCGCTGCGCTACGGGCCCGGCACGTGGCCGGGCGTCGTCGCCGAGAAGCTGATGAACGAGACGATCTTTCCGGTCGCAAGCCCCGCGTACCGCAATCGCGACGGCATCGCGCCGCGCGCGCCGGCCGATCTCCTGCGCGCGACGCTACTGCGCCATCCCGCGCAGCCGTGGGAACCGTGGTTCCAGGCCGCGCGGCTCGATCTCACCGAATCCGCGCGCGCGCCGCGCTTCACCGATGCGAACGCGCTGATCGACGCGACGCTGAAAGGGCGCGGCGTCGCACTCGCACGCCGCTCGCTGATCGAGCCCGAACTCGCGGCCGGCACGCTCGTGCGCGTGTCGACGGTGCGCGTGACCGACGTGTACGCGCACTATGTCGTGTGGCGCCCCGGCCATCCGCACGAAGCGGCGATCCGCACCTGGCTCGACTGGCTGCGCAGCGAAGTGCGGCGCAGGACGCCGCGGCGCTGACAGGTGGCGGTCGGCGGTCGGCGATGGCCGCACGCACGCGAAAGTAATCCGTTAGTTTGACGAAGGCGTTTCGCGATCACACGCCGATCGCAAACGATTCACCGAAACGTCGCATCGCACCGGCATACTCGAAAACGTTTCCCGATCAGCCTGCCAGGAGAGAAGTCATGCGTCGCGTTTCCGTCGTCGTCGTTCTTTGTGCCGCCGCTTTGGTCGCCGCCTGCAGCGACGACGCGCCGCACGACGCGCACGCGGCCGACGCATCGCAGCAGGCCGGCGCATCGAGCGGCTCCGCCAGCGCGTTCAACAGCGATGCCAGCGCGAATGCCGCCGCGTCCGGTGCCGCCCCGCTCGCGCCGCCCGTCGTGCATTACCCGCCCGATGACGACGACGATGCGAAGCCCGCGTCGAACGCGGCCGCGTCGGCCACGGCTGCATCTTCGCCGAGCTGATCGCGCCGATTCCGTCCTCCAACCGCAGAGCCGAGGTGGACAACATGCCGTCATCGAGCCACCAATGGCATGACGTGACGGTGAGCGGGCGCGAACGGCACGTTCTCGCGCCGTTTCGCGGGCCTCGTCGAGAACGGCCGGCCGGGCTATTCGGATCCGGCCGCGGTGCAGCCCGTCTCCGCGTCGTAAGCGCAACGGCGTGGCGCGGCAGCCGCCGCGCAGCGTGCGCCGCCCGTCAGACCGCGTGCGCGAGCGCGCGGTCGACAAGCGCGGCCTCGAAGCCGTCGTCCGCATCGCGAAAGCGCAGCGGCGCCGCGCAATGGACGAGCGTGTCGACGAAGTACTTCGCGCGCGGCCACGGCCCGAAGCCGGCCGCCGTATTGATGTGCCCGGCGTCGCCGAGATTAACGAACGCGCTGCCCAGGCGCTGCGCGAGCGTGCGCGCATCGGCGAGCGGCATCCACGGATCGGTCTCGCTGCCGATCACGATCGACGGCACCGCGAGCCGGCGCGCGTCGAACGGCCCGGCAAACGTGAATTTCTTCGGACTGGCGGGCGCGACGAGCAGCACGCCCGCGACGTCGCCCGCATGCGGCCACTGCGCGAGCGCATGCGCGGCCGCGAGGCAGCCGAAGCTGTGCGCGGCGAGCACGAACGGGCCGCGCTCGCGGTCGAG
The DNA here is from genome assembly GCF_009362305.1 of Burkholderia sp. BE17. Lineage (NCBI taxonomy): Bacteria > Pseudomonadati > Pseudomonadota > Betaproteobacteria > Burkholderiales > Burkholderiaceae > Burkholderia > Burkholderia sp. BE17. The sequence goes on along the minus strand of NZ_WHNU01000019.1, from coordinate 104,058 downwards.
CAGTGCGCGCACGGACTGCGCCCAGCGCGCGAGATCGGGCGCGTCCCAGTCGTCCTGCTCGACGCGCAGCGAGCGCGGGAACTGCCGCTCGAGCCAGCTCTGCCAGTGAGCGCCTTCGCTGCCGTGCAGGCCCGGAACGGTGACGAGCCGCGGCGGCCACGCCGATTTGCTGCATGCGCGCATGATTGCCCTCGCTTGCTTGAAGACGAGTTTCGATTGTGGCGCGCGGCGCCCGGCGGCCGAACCAATATTTTGTGCTTTGCTTTTGCGCGGGCCTGGCGCCGGCGGCCCGGCTCCAACCCGCGCCGGGCGGCCGGCCCGCGCGACGGCGCGATGTGCCGCGAAACCGTAGAATGTGGGCTTCCCGTCAGCTTCACACCGGACCGGGCCGGGCGCCGACGCGCCGGGCCCGGCCGTCAGGAGACGCCCGATGTCCGCTACGCCCGCCGGCGCGCCGCGCCCGGCTACTCTCGCCTTTTCCGTGACGAGCCTCGCCGGCGCGCGCGCAGTCATGCAATGAAGATCCTGTTCTTTTCCCCGCACCAGGAAGCCGCCGCGTGGCGCGACGAGATCGCGCACGCGCTGCCGGAAGCCGAACTGCGCGCATGGCAGCCGGGCGACACGGCCGCCGCCGACTACGCGCTCGTGTGGCGCGCGCCGCGCGAGTTGTTCGCGCCGCGCGACGGCCTGCGCGCGATCTTCAACCTCGGCGCGGGCGTCGACGCGCTGCTCGCGCTCGACCGCGCGCATCCGGGCACGCTGCCCGCGCACGTGCCGCTCGTGCGGCTCGAGGATTCGGGCATGGCACGGCAGATGGTCGAATACGTGACGCACGCGGTGCTGCGCTACCTGCGTCGTTTCGACGAATACGATGCGCAGCAGCGCGAGCGCCGCTGGCTTCCGCTCGAACCGCATCCGCGCGCAACGTTCACCGTCGCCGTGCTCGGCCTCGGCGTGCTCGGCGCGCAGGTTGCGCTCGCGCTCGCCGCGCTCGGCCTGCCGGTGCGCGGCTACAGCCGCAGCGCGAAGCAGCTCGACGGCATCGCGACCTTCGCCGGCGACGGTGCATTCGACGCATGCATCGACGGCGCGAAGGTGCTCGTCAACCTGCTGCCGAGCACGCCCGACACCGACGGCATCCTGTCGTCGCGCGCGTTCGCGCGGCTCGCGCCCGGCGCGTATGTCGTCAACGTCGCGCGCGGCACGCATCTCGTCGAGGCCGACCTGCTCGACGCGCTCGCGAGCGGCCGGATCGCCGCGGCCACGCTCGACGTGTTCCAGCACGAACCGCTGCCGGACGATCATCCGTTCTGGCGCGCGCCGCGCATCACGATCACGCCGCACAGCTCCGCCGAGACGCTGCGCGCGGAGGCCGTCGAGCAGATCGCCGGCAAGATCCGCGCATTCGAGCGCGGCGAGCGCGTCGGCGGCATCGTCGACTACGCGCGCGGTTATTGAATTCCGCTCTACACAGATACCAGGAACCAGGAGACAACCATGACGTTCCCCACCGCCGTCAAGATCGTCGAAGTCGGCCCGCGCGACGGGCTGCAGAACGAGAAGACCTTCGTGCCGACCGACGTGAAGATCGCGCTCGTCGACCGCCTGTCGCGCGCCGGTTTCCGCAACATCGAGGCCGCATCGTTCGTGTCGCCGAAATGGGTGCCGCAGATGGCCGACGGCGCCGACGTGATGGCCGGCATCGAGCGCCGCGCGGGCACCGTGTACTCGGTGCTCACGCCGAACCTGAAGGGCTTCGAGAACGCGCTCGCCGCGCGCGCCGACGAAGTCGTGATCTTCGGCGCGGCGAGCGAGGCATTCTCGCAGCGGAACATCAACTGCAGCATCGCCGAGAGCATCGCGCGCTTCGAGCCCGTCGCGAAGGCCGCGAAGGACGCCGACCTGCGGCTGCGCGGCAGCGTGTCGTGCACGCTCGGCTGCCCGTACCAGGGCGAGGTGCCGGTCGCGTCGGTCGTCGACGTCGTCGAACGCTTCGCGGCGCTCGGCTGCGACGAGATCGACATCGCCGATACGATCGGCGTCGGCACACCGAAGCGCACCCGCGAAGTGCTCTCGGCCGTCACGCGCGTGTTCCCGCGCGAACGCCTGTCGGGCCACTTCCACGATACCTACGGCCAGGCGCTCGCGAACATCTACGCGGCGTTGTTCGAAGGGATCGAGATCTTTCACGCGTCGGTCGCCGGCCTCGGCGGTTGCCCGTACGCGAAGGGCGCGACCGGCAACGTCGCGACCGAGGACGTGCTGTACCTGATGCAGGGCCTCGGCATCGACACCGGCGTCGATCTCGCGCAAGTCGTCGCCGCCGGCGACTTCATCTCGAATGCGATCGGCCGCACGAACGTGTCGCGCGCCGGTCGCGCGCTGCTCGCCAAGGCGCAGAGCGCGGCCGACGCCGCGAACTGCGTCTGACCCCGGCATTCCATGGATTCCTCAACATGACGACACCTGCTTCATTCGATTCCCTCCCCGATTCCGCGCGCAGAGTCGCGCTGCTGCTGCGCGAGCGCGGCCATGCGAAAGGCATCGTGATGCTCGCCGAAACCGGCAAGACGTCGGCCGAGGCCGCGGCCGGGCTCGGCTGCGAGGTCGCGCAGATCGCGAAGTCGATCCTGTTTCGCCGGCAGTCGGACGGCGCGCCCGTGCTCGTGGTCGCGAGCGGCGTCAACCGCGTCGATGAAAAGAAGGTTGCCGCGCAGGTCGGCGAGGTGGGCCGCGCGGACGCGAAGTTCGTGCGCGACAACACCGGCTATGCGATCGGCGGTGTCTGCCCGATCGGCCATCTCGTCGAGCCCGTCACGCTGATCGATGCAGACCTGCTCGAGCTCGACAGCCTGTGGGCGGCCGCCGGCCATCCGCACGCGGTGTTCAACCTGTCGCCGCACGAACTCGTGTCGCTGACGGGCGCACCGGTCGCGGACGTCGCATTGCGGGACAACGCATGAGCGACGTGCAGGTGCCGGTCGGCACGGTCGCCTCGCCGTGCACGGACGTCTGCAGGATCGATCCGCGCACCGACTGGTGCGCGGGCTGCCTGCGCACGCGCGACGAGATCAAGGGATGGCGTGCGTCGGACGACGACGCGCGGCGCGCGCTGCTCTCGCGCCTCGATGCGCGGCGACGCATGCTCGCCGGGAGCGGCACATAAAAAAAAGCCGTTCAGCCTCACGGGCGAACGGCGTCGAGATCGGAATCCTGTGAACGTGATCAACGTCACAGCCCGCATGATACGAGCGACGCGGCCGCATCGCATCGGGTGTTTCCCTACAACTTCTTACAGCGTCTTTCGCGCATGCGCGCGGGCTCATTTCGAGCGCAATCCGCGCGCAATCCTCGTACCCGAAATCCGCCCCCGGCGAGCCGCGGCGGCGCCCCGTCGCGGCGCCGAATCGTACGACCGTTTCAGTTGCCGACCGCCGTACGACGCGCGGGCACGATGCGCCAGCCGAGATTCACGCCGGCCGCCGCGAGCAGGATCAGCAGCGCGCCGAACACCTGCGTCCACGCGAGCGTCTGCCCGAACGCAACGTGATCGACGACGATCGCGACCACCGGATACACGAACGACAGCGCGCCGGTCATCGCGGTCGGCAGCTTCTGGATCGCGCCGTACAGCAGCACATACATCAGGCCGGTGTTCACGACGCCGAGCACGACGAGATCGAGCCATTGCCCGGCAGTCGCGGGCAGCGTATCGAAGTGCGCGAACGGCGCGAGCAGCACGATCCCGAGGCCGGCCTGCAGCAGCGCGAGCAGATGCGGCGGCGTGCCCTTCAGGTGCTTCGTGACGATCGACGAGATCGCATACAGGAATGCCGCGCCGAGCGACAGCGCGACGCCTTCCAGATATTCGCCCGGCACCGCGAGCACGGCCGGTTCGACGCGCACCACGAAGACGAGCCCGGCGAACGCGAGCGCGAGCCACGCGACCGTCGACGCGGTGACCCGTTCGCGGAACACGATCGCGCCGAGCGCGACGAGCATGAACGGCTGCGTGTTGTAGACGGCGGTCGCCATCGAGATCGACGCGCGCGAATAGGCGGCGAACAGCAGCAACCAGTTCGCGACGATCGCGACGCTGCCGAGCGCCGCGAGCGCGAGCATCCGCGGCGAGAACAGCGAGCGGCGCAGGAAACCGAACGCCGCGCAGACGATCGCGAGCGTCGCGGCGCCGAACAGGCAGCGGAAGAACACGACGTTCGTCAGCGGTTGCTGCGACGACATCACGAGCCAGCCGATCGTGCCGGACATCATCATCGCGACGATCATTTCGGCGGCACCGCGGCGAATTTCATTCGAGGCCATCTTGAACTCCGTTGATGAGAGTGGATGACTTCGATTCTAGAAACTTGCTTTCGCCGTAACCACGGCTAAACTGAAGTGAATCAGCCGATTTACCTTCGAAAGCAAAGCGATCATGCCGAAACGCCTTTCCCCACCCGCCGTCGCGTCGCTCGACGCGACCGACCGCGCGATCCTCGCGGCGCTGGCCGACGACGCGCGCATCGCGACCAGCGAGCTCGCGCGGCAGATCGGGCTGTCGGCGCCCGCGACCGCCGACCGCGTGCGGCGGCTCGAGGCGCAAGGCGTGATCGCCGCGTTCACCGTCGAGCTCGATCCGCGCGCGCTCGGCTACACGCTGCAGGCGATCGTCCGCGTGAAGCCGCTGCCGGGCCAGTTGCACCTGGTCGAGGAGTTGCTGCGGCGGATTCCCGAATTCGTCGAATGCGACAAGGTGACCGGCGAAGACTGCTTCATCTGCCGGCTCTACCTGCGCACGATCGAGCACCTCGACGACATCCTGTCGAAGGTGACGGAGCGCGCGGAGACGAGCACCGCGATCGTGAAATCGACGCCCGTGCCGCGCCGCCTGCCGCCGCTCGTCGAGGACGACAACGCGCACCGCTGAGCGGACGGCCCGCGCCGCCCGCGCGCGCCCTTATGCGGCCGGGTCGCGCGCCTCGAAGAACGCGAGCAGTTCGTCGATCAGCGCGACGGGCGCCTCTTCCGGAATGTAATGCCCGCATTCGAGCGCGCGGCCGCTGACGTCGCGTGCGACGCGACGCCATTCGTCGAGCGGATCGAAGCAGCGCCCGACGATCCCGTGCTCACCCCACAGCACGCGCAGCGGACACGCGACCTTGTTGCCGCGCTCGAGATCCGCACGGTCGTGCTCGAGGTCGATCGTCGCCGATGCGCGGTAGTCCTCGCACATCGCGTGCACGGCGCCCGGCTGCGCGAGCGCGGCGCGGTATGCGTCGAGCGCCTCGGGCGCGAACGGCGCGAGCCCGGCGGACCGGTTGCCCATCACGCGCTCGATGTATGCATCGGTATGCGCGCCGATCAGCGTCTCGGGCAGCGGCTCCGGCTGGATCAGGAAGAACCAGTGGAAATACGCGGTCGCGAACGCGCGATCGGTTTTCTCGTACATCGCGAGCGTCGGCGCGATGTCGAGCAGCATCATCCGCTCGACGGCGTCCGCGTGATCGAGCGCGAGCCGGTGCGCGACACGCGCGCCGCGATCGTGCGCGCAGACATGGAAGTGCTCGAAGCCGAAATGCCGCATCACGGCGACCTGGTCGGCCGCCATCGCCCGTTTCGAATACGGCGCGTGCCGCGCGTCGCTCGGCGGCCGGCCCGATGCGCCGTATCCGCGCAGGTCGGTGGCGATCACCGTGAAGTGATTCGCGAGCGTCGCGGCAACGCGATGCCAGATCATGTGGGTTTGCGGATGCCCGTGCAGCAACAGGAGCGGCGGGCCCGCGCCTCCTTTGACACCGAAGATGTCGGTGTCCTGCACCGTCACGCGAAACGGTGCAAACGCCTCAAACGACATGGTTTATTTCTCGTTGGTTTGTTATGGCGACTATTTTAGGAGCGCTCGTGCGTCTGCACAGCGGTGCAACAACCAGAATCCGTAGAAAGAGAACACTCACTCGATTGCCGCCGCACCGCGCATTTTGTTAAGCTCGCGTAGAATCGCACGACCGTTCGTATTAATATGAACGAACGACTTCGTCCGCAGCTACACTCGAATCACCGTTCGACCGCAAAGCATGGTGTCGGCGTCGGCGCGACCGCGCGGGCGCCGGCCCGACCTGGAGACTGGAGACATCACATGGCATTGCCCACCGTCCTGCAGAACCTGACGCTGCCCGTCATCGCGTCGCCGATGTTCATCGTCAGCTACCCCGAACTCGTGCTCGCGCAATGCAAGGCGGGCATCGTCGGTTCGTTCCCCGCGCTCAACGCCCGTCCGGCCGAACTGCTCGACGAGTGGCTCACGCAGATCCAGTCGGAGCTCGCCGACCACAAGGCGAAACACCCGGACGCGGTGATCGGCCCGATCGCGGTCAACCAGATCGTCCACCAGTCGAACGCGCGGCTCGAACACGACGTGCGCGTATGCGTCGAGCACAAGGTGCCGATCTTCATCACGAGCCTGCGCGCGCCGGCGCGCGAGATCGTCGACGCGGTGCACAGCTACGGCGGCATCGTGCTGCACGACGTGATCAACCTGCGCCACGCGCAGAAGGCGCTCGAAGCCGGCGTCGACGGGCTGATCCTCGTCGCGGCCGGCGCGGGCGGCCACGCGGGCACGACGTCGCCGTTCGCGCTCGTCGGCGAGGTCCGCAAGATCTTCGACGGTCCGATCGTGCTGTCCGGCTCGATCGCGAACGGCGGCTCGATCCTCGCCGCGCAGGCGATGGGCGCCGATTTCGCGTACATGGGCACGCGCTTCATCGCGACGCAGGAAGCGCACGCGATCGACGACTACAAGCACGCGATCCTGAACGCGAAATCGTCCGACATCATCTATACGAACCTCTTCACCGGCGTGCACGGCAACTACATTCGCGAGAGCATCGAGAAAGCCGGCCTCGATCCGGAAGCGCTGCCGGAATCCGACAAGACGAAGATGAATTTCGGCGGCGACAAGACGAAGGCATGGAAGGACATCTGGGGCGCCGGCCAGGGCGTCGGCCTGATGGACGACCTGCCGAGCGTGGGCGAGCTCGTCGAGCGCCTGAAGCGCGAGTATGACGACGCGAAGGCGCGGCTCGGCATCGCACGCTGACGGATGCGGCGGCCACTGCGGCCGCATTCGCCACTGCCGCCGCCAATCCCGTCGGACAAAACAAAAAGCGCGAACCGCAGCGGTTCGCGCTTTTTTTTTCATCGCCCCGCCGCCGCGGGACACGCGGCTCAGCCCGCGCGCTTGATCCGCGTGATCGGCAGCACGCGCAGGCGCGACTCGATCGACGGGCACAGCGACTGTCCTTCGAAGCGCGCCGCGAGGAAATCGACGAACGAACGCACCTTCGCCGACACGTGACGGCGGCTCGCGTACACCGCGTAGATCGGCGCCTCGTGCGGTGGCACCGAATCGAGCAGCACCGGCACGAGCCGGCCGGATTCGATGTCGTCGCCGACCACCTCGGTGCCGAGCAGCGCGATGCCCGCGCCCGCGAGCACGGCCGCACGCAGCCCTTCGAGATGGTTCACGATCAGGTTGCCGTTGAGGGTCACGCGCGACGCCGCCGCCGCGTCGATCACGAGCGAGTCGAGCATCGTCGAATTCGAGTCGCGCCGCAGGTAGTTGTGGTGCGCGAGATCGGCGATCGTTTCGGGCGTGCCGTGCTTGTCGAGATACTCGGGCGACGCGACGAGCAGGATGTGCGCGGTCGCGATCTGCCGTGCGACCAGCGACGACGATTTCAATCCGTTCGGCGCCGCGCGCACCGCGACGTCGTAGCCTTCCTCGATCAGGTCGACCACGCGATCGGACAGCGTCATGTCGACGGTCACGTCCGGGAACCGGCCCGCGTAATCGGTGACGGCCTGCATCACGTGCCGCAGCCCGAACGCGGACAGCGACGTCACGCGCAGGCGGCCCTGCGGCACCACGCTCGCGGCGCCGACGGCCTGCCCGGCTTCGTCGAGTTCCGACAGCGCCTGCACGAGGCGCTCGTAATATTCGCGTCCCGCCTCGGTAGGCGCGACACGTCGTGTCGTGCGATGCAGCAGCCGCGCGCCGAGCTGCTGCTCGAGATGCATCACGTGCTTGCTCGCCATCGCAGCCGACATCTGCATGCGCTCGGCCGCGCCGACGAAGCTGCCCACTTCGACGACGTAGCGAAACACATTCATGCTGACGAGGGTATCCATCGAACTAGCTCGTAATGACGGGGGAATGGTCCAATTACGAGATAGGGTAACAAAGGCAGGGAAATAGAAAGGTCAACAAAGGCAAAACGGCACCGCGGGGAGGCGGCGCCGTTTCGGGCGGGAAAACATGCGGCCGGAATGCGCGATTTTCGCGAGGGTCCGGCACGCCGATCGCGCGTGCGCGTCAGAACTTCGCGCGGATACCTGCGCCGAACGTGTTGCCGGTCGACAGGCCGCTGATGTGGTCGTTCATGTACGCGGCGTAGACGTCCGTACGCTTGGACAGCGGGTAGTCGTAGCCGACGGCCCAGGTCTGGCGCGTCTGGTCGAGGCCGCCTGCATCGCGCGAATACGCGTACGACGCCATCGCGTTGCCCACGCCGAGCGGCACCGACACGCCGCCTTGCGCGGTGTTCACGTGCCAGCTGCCTGCGACCTGGTCATTCTTCGTATACATATACTGGCCGAACAGCTTCACGAGCTTCAGGTCGTAGGTCGCGCCGACCAGCGCGATGCCCTGGCTCTTCATGCCGGCGACGAGCGCGCTCAGGTCGCGCGGGCCGTTGTTGAAGTTCACGTACTGATACATGGCGGTCGCCGCGAACGGGCCGTTCGCATAGTTGAACTGCGCACTCCACTTCTTCGAGCCGTTGTCGCCGGCCTGGTTGCCGAACGCGTACATCGCGCTGCCATTCAGTCCGCCGAACGACGGTGACGTGTACGACACCGCGTTGTTCCAGCCCGAATCGCCGACCGCGCCCTGGTCGCTCGGATAGGTCGGGAACGTGCCGAGGCCGAGGAACACGTGGTACACCATCGGCGAGAAGGTGTACGAGTCGTAGAACGGGTTGAACAGGATCGTCGACAGGAACAGGTGCGTCGTCAGGCGGCCTGCCGTCACCGTGCCGTACGGCGAGCTGATGCCGACGTACGCGTTGCGGGCGAAGAACGTGTCGCCCTGGAAGCGGCCGAACTGGCCGTTCTGCGCGCGGAAGAAGCTTTCCAGCGTGAAGATCGCCTTGTAGCCGTTGCCCAGATCCTCTGCGCCGTGCAGGCCCCAGTACGACGTCGACATCCCGCCGCCCGACACGTTCCATGCGCGATCGCCGCCCGGGAACTTGGTCGCGCCGACCCATTCGTCGACCTGGCCATAGAGCGACACGCTCGATTGCGCATAAACGGGTGCGGTCGCAGCCACGCAGGCAGCCGCGGCGATCAGCTTGACGGACGTGCGCGACGCACGGCGAGCAAATGCTTTCATGGGATCTCCAGGTTTTGTCGAATGGTCGATAAGTGGCGCGAGCGTTGTTTTTGGGAGCCGAGTGCTTGCGTCGTATGGGGCGCAGCCATCTTTACGGATCATTTGTCCGGTCAAAATTGCGCACACTTATTGCTGGTATAGCGCCAGCATTAACTTCACGGAATCGATACGTGGCCGGATGCACCGCGGCGGCCCCGCGCGAAAGCGGTCGCGCGACGGGACGGCGGCGTGGCGCACGCGAGCCGGGCGCGAAAGATAGCGCAATGCGACGGGAAAATCAGCGGAAATCTGCGCGCGACTGTGGCGAATTCGCATCAGCCGGCGGGGGCCTGGGCCTGTTCCCGCTAATAACGGGCTTGCGCTGGCGCGCGGGCGCTCAGTTTCGGTAGAACGGGGAGAAATACGGCGAGTGCGCAGGCTCTTCCTGCGAGCGGGGCGGCGGCATCGGACGGCCGCCGCGCTCCTCGTTGTAGCGCGCGACGTCGGCGCGGATCGAACCGGCGCGCAGCGGCACGTTGCCGCCGCCAGGCGGGCGCGGCATCTGGCGCGCATCGGCGCTGATCGGGCGATACGGGCTTTGCGCCGCGTAATGGCCGTACGACGGCGTCGGCCGCAGCCCCCAGCGGGAGCCGTAGCCGCTCACGCCGCCGGCGCGTGCCCCGACGGGGGGCGGAACACGGCGCCAGACGGGCCCGCCACCGAACCCGCCGCCAGCCTGCTGACCGAACGCGCGCATGTCGCCGCCACCGAAACCGTGACCGCCGAACCCATGACCGCCGTGTGGCGGCTGCGCGAGCGCAAGCGGCATCAGCAGCGCACCGAGCACGCCTGCCACCCATCGTCCGATCTTCCGTTTCACACGTTCCGTCATCGTTCAGTGCCTGTCCACGCCTGCCGTCGGCTCCTTTCGGCCGACGCAAGGCTTTCAGCAGTAATTTATGAGCCGCCCGAAACCGTGTCGAGCCAAAAAGTGTTAGGTCGCCGGCATCGGTGTAACACCATGTTACTGCTAGGTTTTTTCACTTCAGGGCGCGAACGCGACAGAACATTCTTCTGCCGTTTTGCGCATGGCCGGGCAGGCGCGACGGCCGTTGTCGCATGAAATCGAATCATCAATCGATTCTCACAATGAATTTGTGTATTGAATAGCCAACCGGGACAATAGCGGCATTCGCGCGCGCGACGCGCGCCTCCGTCGTTTCCGAGTCGAGTTCCCGATGGCCCGCCCCCGTTTTCTTCCCGACAACTTCACGCTCGCACTGGTCGGCACCGTCGTGCTCGCGAGCCTCCTGCCGTGCCGCGGCCCGGCCGCCCATGCGTTCAACTGGGCGACCAACATCGCTGTCGGCCTGCTGTTCTTCCTGCACGGCGCGAAGCTGTCGCGCGAGGCGGTGGTCGCCGGCGCGACCCACTGGCGGCTGCACGCGGTCGTGCTGCTCAGCACGTTCGCGCTGTTCCCGCTGCTCGGCCTCGCGCTGAAACCCGTGCTGCAGCCGCTCGTCACGCCGGCGCTTTATGCGGGCGTGCTGTTTCTGTGCACGCTGCCGTCGACGGTCCAGTCGTCGATCGCGTTCACGTCGATCGCGAAGGGCAACGTGCCGGCCGCCGTTTGCGCGGCATCGGCGTCGAGCCTGCTCGGGATCTTCGTCACGCCGGCGCTCGTCGGGCTGATGATCACGTCGCAGTCGGCCGCCGCGGCATCGCCGTGGAGCACCGTCGGCAGCATCGTGATGCAGTTGCTCGTGCCGTTCATCGCCGGCCAGTTGCTGCGGCCCGTGATCGGCGGCTGGATCGAACGCAACCGCGGCGTGCTGCGCTTCGTCGACCAGGGCTCGATCCTGCTCGTGGTGTACGTCGCGTTCAGCGAGGCCGTCAACGAGGGCCTGTGGCACCAGATCCCGGCACGCGCGCTCGGCGGCCTGCTGGTCGTCAACCTCGTGCTGCTCGCGATCGCGCTGCTGCTGACCGCGTTCGTCGGCAAGCGGCTCGGCTTCAATCGGGCCGACCGGATCACGATCATCTTCTGCGGATCGAAGAAGAGCCTCGCGGCCGGCGTGCCGATGGCGAAGGTGATCTTCTCGGCGAACGCGGTCGGCGCGATCGTGCTGCCGCTGATGCTGTTCCACCAGATCCAGTTGATGGCGTGCGCGGCGCTCGCGCAGCGCTGGGGCGCACGCGACATGAGCGGCGAGCGCGGCGGGCAGGACGGCAAGGCATCGGCGCCCGGCGCGCTGAACGCGGGCAAGCGCTGACGGGAAGGGGGCGGGACGGTCACTGGATGGGGGCGTGCCCGCTTCCCGCTCTCCACCCTCCACGCTCCGCCTTCCCGCCTTCCGTCTTCCCGCCTTCCAAACGCGCACCGGTGCGCGTCCAACGCGATGCACCATCAGCGCCCATCGCATCACGAAATCTTCATTCAATTCCCCGCGAGCGTTGCCGTTAAGCCGAACGTCCCGTCGATTCGGCTGCCCTCACCCATGCCCGCGCTCCACTCCGACTCCGCTGCCGCCAGCACCATGCGCCTGATCGCGGATCGCGCGCTCGCCGCCGTTTTCCAGCCGATCGTCGATCTCGGGTCGGGGACGGTCGTCGGCTACGAAGGCCTGATACGCGGCCCGCGCGGCACCGACCTCGAGCCGCCCGCCGCGCTGTTCGCGCAGGCCGCGCGCGAGGGTGCGACCATCGCGCTCGAACAGGCTGCCGCGCTCACCTGCCTCGACGCGTTCGCGGCGCTCGGCTGCGACGGCAAGCTGTTCCTCAATTTCAGCGCGGGGACGATCCTGCAACTCGCCATCGAACGCGAGCGCGCGTGCCAGTTGCTCGGCCGCGCGCGGGTCCGCGCCGAGCGCATCGTGATCGAGCTGACCGAGCAGAACGCGATACCCGATGTCGCGCATATCGGGCCGGCGGTCGCGTCGCTGCGCGATGCGGGCATCCAGTTCGCGCTCGACGACTACGGCACCGCGAACGCGAGCATGAACCTGTGGCTGCGCCTGCATCCGGACGTCGTGAAGATCGACCGCTTCTTCATCCACGACATCGCGCGCGACCCGCTCAAGTTCGAGGCCGTGAGGGCGATGCAGCACTTCGCGCAGGCGAGCGGCGCGCAACTGATCGCGGAAGGCATCGAGAACGAATGCGACCTGATCGTCGTGCGCGACATGGGGATCTGCTGCGTGCAGGGCTTCCTGCTCGGCCGGCCGGACGCGCAGCCGTCGCGGGTCATCGCGCCGGCCGCGCGCGATGCGATCCGCGCGCCGCACATCGCGGTGTTTCCCGGCGCGACGCGCTCCATGCGGCCGGCCGGCACGATCGCCGCGAAGATGCTCGTCCCCGCGCCGGCACTGTCGTGCGACGCGACCAGCAACGACGTGCTCGACCTGTTCAACCGGATGCCCGACCTGCACGCGGTCGCGCTGGTCGAACGCGGGCGGCCCGTCGCGCTCGTGAATCGCCGCGGCTTCATCGATCGCTTCGCGCTGCCGTATCACCGCGAGGTGTTCGGGAAGAAGCCGTGCCTGCAGTTCGCGAACGATGCGCCGCTGATGATCGACAACGCGACGACGTTCGAGCAGCTCGCGATGCTGCTCGCGAGCCACGACCAGCGTTATCTCGCGGACGGCTTCGTGATCACCGAGCACGGCCGCTACGTCGGGCTCGGCACCGGCGAGAGCCTCGTGCGCGCGGTGACCGAGATGCGCATCGAAGCCGCGCGCTACGCGAACCCGCTGACGTTCCTGCCCGGCAACATCCCGATCAGCGCGCATATCGACCGCCTGCTCCAGCGCGACGCCGGCTTTCATGCGTGCTACGTCGACCTGAACCAGTTCAAGCCGTTCAACGACCAGTACGGCTACTGGCAGGGCGACGAGGTGCTGAAGTTCGCCGCGACGGTGCTGGCCGGCGTGTGCGACCCGCAGCGCGACTTTCTCGGGCACGTCGGCGGCGACGATTTCCTCGTGCTGTTCCAGCACGACGACTGGCACGTGCGCGCGACCGACGCGATCGCGCGCTTCAACGACGGCGCGCAGCGCTTCTACACACAGGCCGACCGGCAGGCGGGCGGGCTGCGCGGCGAGGACCGCCACGGCAACCCGGCGTTCTTCGGTTTCGTGACGATGGCGATCGGCGCGGTCGGCGTGCCGGCCGGCGCGCACGGCGCGAAGCGCTACGGCAGCGACGAGATCGCGTCGGTCGCGGCGCTCGCGAAGCGGCGCGCGAAACAGCAGCCGAACGGGCTCGCGGTCGTCGATCTCGACGCGGGCCGCGCCGCGCTGCGCAATCGCGGCGAACCGCCGGCCGCGGCGGTGACGGTGGCGGCGGACTGAACGGCGGGCGATCATCGAGCGCGGGATACGGCTGCGCTCGGTGCGACGGGGACTGGCGACGGCCAGTCAACCGGCCGAATCGTTGCGCATCGGCTTCCGCCCACCCGCGCAGGCCGTCACGCACCCTGCGCCGAGGCTCGAAACCGCGCCCGCTTTCCGCCCACTTCCCGGCCTCTTCCCGCCTCTTCCAGCCAGCCCGCCCGCGCCACCGGGCACCCGCACGACCACCTTGCCTTTTTCGCGTTTTGTTTAGTATTTTTAGTAACGGCGTTTTCGCAGATTAGCGCATAAAAAGCCACTATTCGCGGGTATTCCCCGGCAATCCGGCCCGAATTCCGCGAAGTGTTTTACTATACAATCGCTTTCAACCTAAACAAACCGAACCCCGAACGATGGGCACCACCATTCGCGATGTCGCGCGGGCGGCAGAGGTCTCGATCGGCACCGTCTCCCGCGCGCTGAAAAACCAGCCGGGCCTGTCGGAAGCAACGCGTGCGCGCATCGTCGAGATCGCGCAGCAGCTCGGCTACGATCCCGCGCAGTTGCGGCCGCGCATCCGCCGGCTCACCTTCCTGCTGCACCGCCAGCACAACCGCTTTCCCGCAAGCCCGTTCTTCTCGCACGTGCTGCACGGCGTCGAGGACGCCTGCCGCGAGCGCGGCATCGTGCCGACGCTGCTCACGGTCGGCCCGAACGACGACGTGCTGCGCCAGATGCGCCCGCACGCGCCCGACGCGATCGCGGTCGCCGGCTTCATCGAGCCCGAGACGATCGAGGCGCTCGCCGCGACCGGCCGGCCGCTGGTGCTGATCGACCTGTGGGCGCCCGGGCTGCGCTCGGTCAACATCGACAACGCGACGGGCGCCGCGCTCGCGATGCGCCACCTGCTCGCCACCGGTCGCTCGCGGATCGCGTTCATCGGCGGCTCGCCCGCGCATTACAGCATCGCGCAGCGCGCGATCGGCTACCGGCGCGCGTTCTTCGAGGCCGGGCGGCTGTTCGATCCCGCATACGAAGTGACGATCGACGCGGGGCTCGACCCCGACACCGGCGCCGCGCGCGCGATGGCGCAACTGCTCGACGCGCCGGGCCCGCGCCCCGACGCCGTCTTCGCATACAACGACGCGGCCGCGCTGGCCGCGCAGCGCGTGTGCACCGCGCGCGGCCTGCGGATTCCGGACGACATCGCGATCGTCGGCTTCGACAACATTCCGGCCGCCGCGCACGCGAGCCCGCCGCTCACGACGCTGTCGGTCGACAAGGAAGCGCTCGGCCGCCGCGGCGTCGAGCTGCTGCTCGCCGAAGCGCCCGAGCACACCGAGATTTCTCTGCCCGTCGAGCTGATCGTGCGGGCCAGCAGCCAGCCCGCCGGCTCTCCGGCACTCGATACCGCCACGGTCACCGAATCATGAACATGCCCCCGGTCCAACCCTGCACGGCCGCGCCGGCCGCCCACACGCAAGCCGCGCCGATCGTCACGAGCTTCCGCGATCCGTCGTTCCTGCTGTCGCACGTCGAGGACACACTGCGCTTCTACGCGACGAACGCGTTCGACCCGACAGGCGGCTTCTATCACTACTTCCGCGACGACGGCAGCATCTACAACCGCACGTCGCGCCACCTCGTCAGCAGTTGCCGGTTCGTCTTCAACTACGCGATGGCGTACCGGCATTTCGGCGATCCGCGTCACCTCGAGTACGCGCGCCACGGGCTGCGCTTCCTGCGCGACGTGCACTGGGACGACGAACTGCAGGGCTACGACTGGGAACTCGACTGGCGCGACGGCGCGAAGCGCGCGACGCTCGACGGCACGCGCCACTGCTACGGGCTCGCGTTCGTGCTGCTCGCAGCCGCGCACGCGACGATGGCCGGCATCGACGAGGCACGCCCGCTGATCGCGGCGACCTACGAGCTGGCCGAGCACCGCTTCTGGGATGCGGCCGCGGGCCTGTATGCGGACGACGCGACGCCGAACTGGATCGTGTCGTCGTACCGCGGCCAGAACGCGAACATGCACATGACGGAAGCGCTGCTCGCGGCCTACGAGGCGACCGGCCACCTCACGTACCTCGATCGCGCGGAAAAGCTCGCAAGCCACGTCACGCAGCGCCAGGCCGCGCTGTCGGGCGGGCTCGTGTGGGAGCACTACCATGCGGACTGGTCGGTCGACTGGGACTACAACAAGGAAGACAGCTCGAACATCTTCCGTCCTTGGGGCTTCCAGCCCGGGCACCAGACCGAATGGGCGAAGCTGCTGCTGATCCTCGAGCGGCACCGCCCGCTCGACTGGCTCGTGCCGCGCGCGGCCGAACTGTTCGACGCGGCGCTCACGCACGCCTGGGACGCCGATCACGGCGGCCTGTACTACGGCTTCGGCCCCGACTTCACGATCTGCGACCACAACAAGTACTTCTGGGTGCAGGCGGAAACCTTCGCGGCGGCCGCGATGCTCGGCGCGCGCACCGGCAGCGAGCGCTTCTGGGACTGGTACGACGAGATCTGGCGCTATAGCTGGGCGCATTTCGTCGACCACCGCTACGGCGCGTGGTACCGGATCCTCACCTGCGACAACCGCAAGTACAGCGACGAGAAGAGCCCGGCCGGCAAGACGGACTATCACACGATGGGCGCGTGCTACGACGTGCTCGCGACCCTTGCGCGCACGCCGCGCAGCGAGCCGACGCAATGAGCGGCGGCACGTTTCCGGCTTTCGTGTCGGCGGGCGACATCCTGACCGACATGGTGCGCGCGGGCGATGCGCAGTGGACGTCGGTGCCGGGCGGCGCCGGCTGGAACGTCGCGCGCGCGGTCGCGCGGCTCGGCGTGCCGAGCGCGCTCGCGGGCTCGATCGGCGAGGACTGCTTCTCCGACGTGCTGTGGCGCACGAGCGACGCGGCCGGGCTCGACCTGCGCTTCCTGCAGCGTGTCGCACGGCCGCCGCTGCTCGCGATCGTCCACGAGACGCGCCCGCCCGCGTACTTCTTCATCGGCGAAGCGAGCGCCGATCTCGCGTTCGATCCCGCGCGGCTGCCGGCCGGCTGGACCGAGCACGTGAAATGGGCGCATTTCGGCTGCATCAGCCTGGTGCGCGAACCGCTCGCGGGCACGCTGGCCGCGCTCGCGGCCGACCTGCACGCGCGCGGCGTGAAGATCAGCTTCGACCCGAACGTCCGCAACCTGATGACGGCCGCGTACCGGCCGACGCTGGAGAAGATGGCCGCGCTCGCCGACCTGATCAAGGTGTCCGACGAGGACCTGCGGCACCTGTTCGGCGGCGACGGCCCCGACGCGGTCGCGGCGGTGCGCGCGCTGAACCCGCGCGCGGCCGTGCTCGTCACACGCGGCGCGCAGGCGGCGACGCTCTACGCGGACGGCGACGTGCACGAGGCCAGCCCGCCGCGCGTCGAAGTGGCCGACACCGTCGGCGCGGGCGACGCGTCGATCGGCGGCATGCTGTTCAGCCTGATGGCCGCGCCGCAGCGATCGTGGCGCGAGCATCTCGCGTTCGCGCTGGCGGCGGGCGCCGCCGCGTGCCGGCACACGGGCGCGCACGCGCCGACGCTCGACGAGGTCGTCGCGCTGATCGAGGGCTGATCGAGGGCTGATCGTCGAAGGATGATCGGACGGCGACCGGACACCGTTCGGTCACCGATAAGCCGCGCTGTACATGCTGCGCCGCAGTGCTACGATGAAGTGTCCTTTTGCGGGAGAGGCACGATGGACACGAACACGTTCACGAAGGGCATCTACACGGCCAAGGCGCATACCCAGCATTCGGCCAACGGGCAGTTCCAGGGTTACGTGATCCTCGCGCGGGACGACGGGGACGACACCGAGAACACGCGCTACGACGTCCACTCGACGAGCCCCAGCGAGGAAGAAGCGTTCGACGAGGCGAAGGCGCTCGCGCACCGGATCCTCGGCGAGATCGAGATGTAACGCGCACCGCCCTTTCCGGCGCGGCTCAGAGCAGCCGCGCCACCATCGATACCAGCATCGTCAGCACCAGCGTCGACATGAACGGGAACGGGTAGCGCCGCCCGCCGAGCGTCAGCGTGACGTCGCCCGGCATCCGCCCGATGCCGAGCTTGCCGAGCCACGGCCAGCAGCGCGTCAGGATCATCACCGCGACGAACGACGTCATCAGCCAGCGCAGCATGTCGAGGGTCTGTTTACATATGGAACGCGCATGCGTTGCCACGAGAACGGCCGCTCGCGAGGCGCGCGACGCTGCGAATACTGGACGTATTCGCAAGGAGCGCAACGCGGCGAGCGGCCGTTCTCGTGGCAACCCCAAATTAAAAAATTCATGTCACGGGAATGCCCGAAATCGCTCGTATGGCGGCGTCGTTCGTCGCTTGTTTGGCGCGGCCAAACGGCGCTCCTCACTTCTTGCCCTACGAGCGATTTCGGGCATTCGCATGTGCGTTCCATATGTAAACAGACCCTAGTCAAAGCGCGTGCGAGCGGTCGCCGCGCGCGAACGCGTCGAGCGTGCCGTCGATACCGCGCGAGAACGCGATCACCTTGAACAGCTCGCCCATCTCGGCTTCGGAGATCAGCTTCTGCACCGCGTTCGCGGCCGGCAGGAACTGCCGGATGTCGGACGGATCGATCGCGGCCAGCGCGTCGGTGATGCCCGCGTTCAGCAGGAAGCGCGCCTGCGACGTGTAGCCGAGCAGGTCGGCGCCGGCGGCGACGGCCGCGTCGTAGATGCCGGTGAATTCGACGTGCGCGGTGATGTCCTGCAGGCCCGGGTACAGGAACGGGTCGTCGTGCGCGTGGTGGCGGTAGTGGCACATCAGCGTGCCGCGGTCGCGCTGCGGATGGTAGTACTCGTGCGCGGGAAAGCCGTAGTCGACCAGCAGCACCGCGCCGCGTGCGAGCATCGTGCAGACGGTGCGCGTGAACGCCAGCGCGGCCTCGTGCGTCTCGGTCACGTAACCGTCGGCGACATCGTCGATAAGCCCCGCGAGCACCGGCGGCCGGCTGGCCGGCGCGGCCGGCCGGTCCTCGAACACGAACGCGTGCCGCGCGTCGAGCGCGACGCCGCGCTCGTGCCATGCGCCGCCTGCCTTCGCGAACAGCCGCACCGGCATCGCGTCGAGCACCTCGTTGCCGACCACGACGCCCTCGAACCGCTCGGGCAGCGCATCGAGCCAGCGCACCTTCGCGGCGAGCGCCGGCGCGGC
The DNA here is from genome assembly GCF_009362305.1 of Burkholderia sp. BE17. Classification (NCBI taxonomy): domain Bacteria; kingdom Pseudomonadati; phylum Pseudomonadota; class Betaproteobacteria; order Burkholderiales; family Burkholderiaceae; genus Burkholderia; species Burkholderia sp. BE17. Next base: position 85,090 of record NZ_WHNU01000019.1, on the reverse strand, counting down.
GGCTTCGATCGTGTCGCGCTGCCGTTCGCGCAGCTCGCCGGACAGGTCGACGATCAGGTATTCGTCGAGTTCGACACCGAGCGCGTCGAGCGCCGCGAGCAGCCCGGCCGCGAGCTTGCCCGTGCCGGCGCCGAATTCCATCACGCGGCGCGTGCCGCTCGCCACGAGCGCTTCCGCGACCGGTTGCGCGAGAGTTTGCGCGAACAGCGGCGACAGCTCCGGCGCGGTGACGAAGTCGCTGCCGTCGTCGGCGCGGCGCCCGAACTTGCGCGCGCCGCCGCTGTAATAGCCGAGGCCCGGCGCGTACAGCGCGCGCTCCATGAAGCGGTCGAACGGCAGCCAGCCGCCGGCCGCCGCGATCTCGTCGCGCAGTTGCGCGGCAAGGGTTTCGGACTGCGCGAGCGCGTCAGGGCCGGGAGCAGGTAAACTAGCGGGTTCGTGAGCTTTCGGGTTCATCCCGGCATTGTAAATGACCGTTTCAGCCGATACGTCGACCCCGCGCGTGGTGCTCGTCGCGGGTGCCCTGGGCAGCGCGGCCGACGCCGCGTCGATCGGCCGTGCGCTCGCGACGGGATTTGCGCGCCGCGGCTGGGACGTCGCGCTGCAGCGCAGCCACGGCGCGCCGCGCGCGGCCGCCGATGCGATCGTCGCCGAAGTCGCGGCGCTCGGCCGCCGCGCGGCCGTGCTCGACGCCGATCTGGCCCTGGAAACCGATGCGGCCGCACTGGTCGCCGCGTGCGGCGCGGCGCTCGGCCGGCCCGCGTGCGCGGTGTTCGTGAGCGCCAGCGCGGGCACCGACGACGCGCACACGCTGGACGGTGCGTCGCTCGCCGCCGCGCTCGCGCGCAACGTGACGGCGCCGCTCGCGCTGGCCCGCGCGCTCGCCGATGCGACACCCGACGCCGCGCGCGAGCACGAAGCGCTGCGCGCGTGCGCGATCCACGTGCTGGACCAGGCGCTGTTTCACCCGGCGCCGGCGCAGTTGTCGCACGCGCTGATGCAGGCCGCGCTGAACCGCGCGACGTCGGCGCTGGCGCTCGCGCTCGCGCCGAAGGTGCGGGTCGCGGCACTGGTGCGCGGCCACGCGGCGCACGCGGACGACATCGCGGCGGCGGCCTGCTATCTCGCGAGCGCGCCCGGCGTCACGGGCGCGACGCTGACCGTCGACGGCGGCGAGCACCTCGTGCCGCCCGCCGCCGGCCCGAATGAATGAACCGCGGGCGCGCGGCCTGACTGCCGCCGCCCGCGCCGCTTTGCGTGCGCGCACGCCAATTTGACTGGGACGACCATGTTTTCCGCTCTCCTGCACCCCCGCCTCGCGGATTGCCGCAGGCTCTACCTGCGCGATTACGAGGTGCACATCAACATCGGTGCCTTCGAACACGAGAAGCGCGGCGAGCAGCGCGTCGTCATCAACGTCGACCTGTTCGTGCCGCTCGCGCTGTCCACCCCCGTCGACGATCGTCTCCATGAAGTCGTCGACTACGACCTGATGAAGCAGAGCGTCGCGCAGTGCGTGGCGCGCGGCCACATCCACCTGCAGGAAACGCTGTGCGACGCGATCGCCGCGAACCTGCTGGCGCACGACGCCGTGCGCGCGGTACGCGTCTGTACCGAGAAACCGGACGCCTATCCGGACTGCGACGCCGTCGGCGTCGAAGTCTTTCGCATCAAGGACGAGGAGCGCGCATGAACGCCCCCCACATGAATGACACGGCGGCCGACGCCGCCACCCTCGACGCGACCGCCCCGGCCGGCCGCCAGGCGCTGACGCGCCGCGAGCAGAAGGAAGCGTACGAGAACAACAAGCTGTTCAAGCGGATCGTGCGCCAGGTCGGCCAGGCGATCGGCGACTACAACATGATCGAGCAGGGCGACAAGGTGATGGTCTGCCTGTCGGGCGGCAAGGACAGCTACGCGATGCTCGACGTGCTGCTGCGCCTGCGCGAGCGCGCGCCGATCGACTTCGACATCGTCGCGGTGAACCTCGACCAGAAGCAGCCGGGCTTCCCCGAGCACGTGCTGCCCGAGTACCTGAAGCAGGTCGGCGTGCCGTTCCACATCGAGAACCAGGACACCTACAGCATCGTCAAGCGGCTCGTACCGGAAGGCAAGACGACCTGCTCGCTGTGCTCGCGGCTGCGCCGCGGGATCCTGTACCGCGTGGCCGGCGAGCTCGGCGCGACCAAGATCGCGCTCGGCCACCACCGCGACGACATCGTGCAGACGCTGCTGCTCAACATGTTCTACGGCGGCAAACTGAAGGGGATGCCGCCGAAGCTGCAGTCGGACGACGGCAAGAACATCGTGATCCGCCCGCTCGCGTACGTGAAGGAAACCGATCTCGAGAAATACGCGGAGCTGCGCGAATTCCCGATCATCCCGTGCAACCTGTGCGGCAGCCAGCCGAACCTGAAGCGCGCGGAAATGAAGGCGCTGATCCGCGAATGGGACAAGCGCTTCCCGGGTCGCGTCGAGAACATGTTCAACGCGCTCGCGAAGGTCGTGCCGTCGCACCTGATGGATACGACGCTGTTCCCGTTCACGTCGCTGCGCGCGACCGGCGTTGCCGATCCGCAGGGCGACATCGCGTTCGACGAGGAGCCGTGCGCGTCGGGCGACGACGCAGCGGCGCCGGGTGCCGCGCAACCGATCTCGATCGTCCAGTTCGACGACCTGTAAGCGGGGTCGGAAGACCCGCCGGAACGGGGCCGCCCAGCCCTTTTCCGGCGCTGCCGCCCCGCCGCGACAGGCCCGGAACGACAGGGGCCGCATGCTAAAATGGACGGCTTCGAACTCCTCTGACAAGCTGGCGCCATGAATATCGTGATTTTGGCGGCAGGCACCGGCAAGCGCATGCGTTCCGCGCTGCCGAAAGTGCTTCACCCCCTGGCCGGCAGGCCGCTCCTCTCCCACGTCATCGACACCGCGCGCACGCTGCAGCCGTCCCGGCTCGTCGTCGTCGTCGGTCACGGCGCCGAGCGGGTCCAGGCTGCCGTCGCCGCGCCCGACGTCCAGTTCGCGGTGCAGGCCGAGCAGCTCGGCACCGGCCACGCGGTGCGCCAGGCGCTGCCGCTCCTCGATCCCGCGCAACCGACGCTCGTGCTGTACGGCGACGTGCCGCTCACCCGCGCGTCGACGCTGCGGCATCTCGTCGACGCCGCGCGCGACGGCCGCTACGGGATTCTGACCGTCACGCTCGACGATCCGACCGGCTATGGCCGCATCGTGCGCGACGCGGCCGGCTTCGTCACGCGCATCGTCGAGCAGAAGGACGCGTCGCCGGACGAGCTGAAGATCGCCGAGATCAACACCGGCATCATCGTCACGCCCACGGCCCAGCTGTCGATGTGGCTCGGCGCGCTGAAGAACGAAAACGCGCAGGGCGAGTACTACCTGACCGACGTCGTCGAGCTTGCGATCGAGGCCGGCTTCGAGGTCGTCACGGCGCAGCCCGACGACGAATGGGAAACGCTCGGCGTGAACAGCAAGGCGCAGCTTGCCGAGCTCGAGCGCATCCACCAGCGCACTGTCGCGGAGGCTCTGCTCGTCGACGGCGTCACGCTCGCCGATCCGGCGCGCATCGACGTGCGCGGCACGCTGCGCTGCGGCCGCGACGTGTCGATCGACGTGAACTGCGTGTTCGAAGGCAACGTGACGCTCGCCGACAACGTGACGATCGGCGCGAACTGCGTGATCCGCAACGCGTCGGTCGGCGCCGGCACGCGCATCGACGCGTTCTCGCACATCGACGGCGCCGAGCTCGGCGCGAACACCGTGATCGGCCCGTACGCGCGGCTGCGCCCCGGCGCGCAGCTCGCGGACGAAGCGCACGTCGGCAACTTCGTCGAGGTGAAGAACGCGGTGATCGGCCACGGCTCGAAGGCGAACCACCTCACGTACATCGGCGACGCCGACATCGGCGCGCGCGTGAACATCGGCGCGGGCACGATCACTTGCAACTACGACGGCGCGAACAAGTTCCGCACCGTGATCGAGGACGACGTGTTCGTCGGCTCCGACACGCAGCTCGTCGCGCCCGTGCGCGTAGGCCGCGGCGTGACGATCGCGGCCGGCACGACGATCTGGAAGGACGTCGCCGACGGCCTGCTCGCATTGAACGAGAAGACCCAGACCACGAAGAGCGGCTACGTCCGCCCGGTCAAGAAGAAGAGCTGAACCCTTTGCGGGCGCCCCGGCGGCGCCCGCGTCGACTTACAGGACTGACCATTCATGTGCGGCATTGTCGGCGCAGTTGCGCAGCGTAATATCGTTCCGGTGCTGATCGAAGGATTGCGGCGCCTCGAATACCGTGGCTACGACTCGTGCGGCGTCGCCGTGCTCGAGCCCGGCGCACCGAAGCGCGCGCGCAGCGTCGCGCGCGTCGCCGATCTCGACGCGCAGGTGCGCGAATCGCACCTCGAAGGCACGACCGGCGTCGCGCATACGCGCTGGGCGACGCACGGCGCGCCCGTCACGCACAACGCGCACCCGATCTTCTCGTCGAACGCGCTCGCGCTCGTCCACAACGGCATCATCGAGAACTTCGAGCCGCTGCGCGAAGCGCTGCGCGCGAAGGGCTACGAATTCGTGTCGCAGACCGACACCGAAGTGATCGCGCACCTCGTGCACAGCCTGTACCGCGGCAACCTGTTCGACGCGGTGCGCGAAGCCGTGCAGCAGCTGCACGGCGCGTATGCGATCGCCGTGATCCACAAGGACCAGCCGCACACCGTCGTCGGCGCGCGCCAGGGTTCGCCGCTCGTCGTCGGCCACGGCGAAGGCGAGAACTTCCTCGCGTCCGATGCGCTCGCGCTCGCGGGCAGCACCGACCGCTTCACGTTCCTCGAGGAAGGCGACGTGTGCGAGCTGTCGCTCGACGGCGTGAAGATCGTCGACCGCCACGGCGCCACCGTGCAGCGCGAAATCCGCGTCGTCAGCGCCTACGGCGGCGCGGTCGAGCTGGGCCCGTATCGCCACTTCATGCAGAAGGAAATCTTCGAGCAGCCGCGCGCGATCGGCGACACCGTGCCGCAGACCGACGCGTTCGACGCGACGCTGTTCGGCGACGCCGCGCCCGCCGCGTTCGCGGACATCGACAGCCTGCTGATCCTCGCGTGCGGCACGAGCTACTACTCGGGCCTCACCGCGAAGTACTGGCTCGAATCGATCGCGAAGATCCCGACGCAAGTCGAGATCGCGAGCGAATACCGGTACCGCGAGTCGGTGCCGAACCCGCGCCAGCTCGTGCTCGTGATCTCGCAGTCGGGCGAGACGGCCGACACGCTCGCGGCGCTCAAGCATGCGCAGTCGCTCGGCCACACGCATACGCTCGCGGTCTGCAACGTCGCGACGAGCGCGATGGTGCGCCTGACCGAAATGCAGTTCCTGACGCACGCGGGCACCGAGATCGGCGTCGCGTCGACGAAGGCATTCACGACGCAGCTCGTCGCGCTGTTCGTGCTGGCCGCGACGCTCGGCAAGCTGCGCGGGCACGTCGACGCCGCGCAGGAAGCCGAATTCCTGAAGCAGCTGCGCCATCTGCCGGCCGCGCTGAACAGCGTACTCGCGCTCGAGCCGCAGATCATCGCGTGGTCGGAGGAATTCGCGCGCAAGGAAAACGCGCTGTTCCTCGGCCGCGGGCTGCACTACCCGATCGCGCTCGAAGGCGCGCTGAAGCTGAAGGAAATCTCGTACATCCACGCCGAGGCCTACCCGGCCGGCGAACTGAAGCACGGGCCGCTCGCGCTCGTCACGGAAGCGATGCCGGTCGTCACGGTCGCGCCGAACGACACGCTGCTCGAGAAGCTGAAGTCGAACATGCAGGAAGTGCGCGCGCGCGGCGGCGAGCTGTACGTGTTCGCCGATGCCGATACGCAGATCGTCAACGACGATGGCCTGCACGTGATCCGGATGCCGGAACACTACGGGCAGCTGTCGCCGATCCTGCACGTCGTGCCGCTGCAGCTGCTCGCGTATCACACCGCGTGCGCGCGCGGCACCGACGTCGACAAGCCGCGGAACCTCGCGAAATCGGTGACGGTGGAGTAACACAGGACGACCGGGAGGCCCCCGCCGGGCCGTCCCGAGCGCGTATCGACGCGAAGCAGGCCATTCGGCCAGGTCGAAATATGTACCACGTAGTGGTATATAATCCTGTGCTGACTCGACCGGCCCGACAGCCTGCTTCCGTACGACGCGTCTTCAAGACGAAGTGGTTTCACAAGGCAGCCAGAAAAGCAGGAATCGCCGACGCCGAACTCTGCCGTGCCGCGCGGGAACTGGCGCGCGGCCAGGGCGTCGAGCTCGACGGCAACGTCTGGAAAAAGCGCCTGGACGGCAATCGGCAGCGCGGGATCGTGCTGAGCAAGGTCGGGCAGGCGTGGGTTTTCGTGTTCCTGTTCGCAAAACGCGACAGGGACGACATCGACGAACGCGAACTGCGCGCCTTCAGAAAGCTCGCCGCGGATGTCGGGCGCCGCACCGACGCCGATATCGCGACGCTGATCGCACTGAAAGAGCTTGTGGAGATTTGCAATGGCTAAGAGTCGATTCAAGAGCGACGCAACGGAGGCGATCCACAGCGCCGCGTCCGGCCTCTATCGCGCAAACCTGATCGACAAGAAAACGATGCGCGAATACGACGACCTCTGCATCGAAGCCGCCCCGCAGTTCGATCCGCAAGCGATCGCCCGCATCCGCAAATCCGTCAACGTCAGCCAGAGCGTGTTCGCGCTCTACCTGAATACGACGACGTCGACGATCCGCCAATGGGAACAGGGCGACAAACGGCCGAGCGGCATCGCCGCGCGGATGCTCCAGATCGTCGAGAAACACGGGCTCGAGGTGTTCTCCTGAGCCGGCTTCCCCGAATGCGCATGCACGGCCGATCAAACGCGGGCCGCACCGGATACCGCGACGCGAGCCGCAACGAATATGACGGAGAGACAATGGTAAGACTGTTTGGATGCGGATTGCTGGCGCTGACGTTCGCGTCGACGGGCTGGGCCGCCGAGCACTACGTCGAGGTCTGGAACCCGCCCGAGGCGCGGAAGCCGGCGGCGCATACGCCGGAAGCCCGTATGCCGGAAGCCCGTATGCCAGCCGCGCACGCGGGCGCCGGCAAGAGCGCCGAGAAGCACGCGAGCGCAACGCCGAAAGCCGCCGCGAAGCCGCACAAGCGTCGAGTCACGCAAACCGTGAAAGCCGGCTCGCCTCGCCCGCCCGCCGCGGCCGACGCGCCGGCCGCACCGCGCCCCGTCGCTCAGCCCGCGTCGGGCCGTCTCACGGTGATGCAGCCTGCCGGCCCCGACGAAACGCATGCGCTCAATTTCTCCGACATCCCGCGGCAATACACGCCGGACGGCAACGTGCTGCGGGTCGGCACGCACAACCGCTCCGCGGAGGTGACTCGATAATGGAAGCGCAAAGCTACCTCGGCTACCAGATCTGGGGCCACGCGATCCTGCAGCAGGACGAGATCCTGCAGCCCGAACGCTTCGCGGCGAGCGGCACGATCACGCAGAACAACAAGCTCGTCGAAGCGTCCGGCGTGCTCGGCGTATTCGACACCGAGGACGACGCGCGCGAGGCCGGGCTCGAATGGGCCCGCGCGTGGATCGACAGCCACCGCTGACCGACCCTGGCCGGCGCGTAGCCGACCGCGAGCCGCAAACGAAAGAAGGGGCGTCCATGACGCCCCTTCTTTCGTTCAAACCCGGGGAAACTCACGCTGCATGCCGCGGCGGCCTCACCGTCACCTGCGGACGACCGACGAGCCGCATCAGCACGACGATCGCCGCCAGCGTCGCGACGTACGCGGCGATCTGGATGCCTGCCGGGCGCGCGGTATAGCCGATCAGCGTATGCAGCGCCTTGCCGACGATGCTCGACTCCTTCAGCAGCCACGACGTGTCCCAGATCGCGTCGCCCCACGACGGCACGAGGCCGGCCGCCAGCAGGAAACCGACGCACTGGCTCGCCATCCCGGCCGCCAGCAGCACGATCAGCCCGTTGGTCACCGAGAACAGGCGCTTCAGCGGAATCTGCAGCAGCCCCGCATACATCGCATAACCGAGCCCGGCCCCGCCGAGCACGCCGAGCAGCCCGCCGGCGATCATCTGCGGCGTCTGCCCCGGATCGCCCGCGGCGATGCCGTACAGGAACAGCACGGCCTCGGAGCCTTCGCGCAGCACCGCGACGCCGACCACGATCGCCAGCCCCGTCAGCGGCCGGCTGCCGGCCGCGACGGCCCGGCCGACTTCGCCCATGTGCAGCGCCATCTCGCGGCCGTGCCGGCTCATCCAGATGCAGTGCCAGGCCAGCATCAGCGTCGCGACGAACATCACGCCCGCGTTGAAGACCTCCTGCCCCATGCCGGACGCCCACTGCGAGATCACGTCGGCGAACGCCGCGATCAGGCCCGCGCCGACCACACCGCCGACGAGCCCGCCGCCGACCCACCAGCCGCGCCGCGGCACGCCCTTCGTGGCGGCCATCACGATCGAGACCACCAGCGCGGCCTCGAGCACTTCACGAAAGACAATCAGCGCGGTAGACAGCATGGCGGGATTCGCTTACTTGACGGTCAGGTGGGTCTTCGACTGCGCTTCGTGATACTCGTCGTGGAACTCGTAGGTGCCGGCCTTCAACGGCCCGACCAGGATCTCGGCCGACTTGCCGGCCGGAATGACCTTCTCGGCCTTGAAGTCGTCGCTCTCGAATTCCGCGGGCGTCGCATCGAGGTTCTTCACGACGAACTTCACTTTCTTGCCGGCCGGAATCGTCACGCCATCGGGCGAAAACTTGTGGTCCTTCATCGTCAGGTTGACGACGTCGTCGGCGGCGAATGCGGTGGCGGCCGACGCGCCCAGCAGGACAGCGGCGAAACCCAGTGCGAAACGGTTCATGTGCGTAGCGAAATGAAATATCGAAGGACATTGATACTAAGATCGATTCGCATTTCGATATCGCGTACCCTTACTTGCATTATGGAGATAGCGCTTCACAAATGCGTGCCGCGCCTTACCAGGCAAGGCGCTCATCACATGGCGGCAGCGGCGCATCGGTGTCAATCGGGAAAGATTCCGACTGACGCATTCGACTACTTTCCGATTTGTCTGACCTCACGCCGGCGAGCGATCTCGCCGCGCCGGGTGGCCGTGCATGCGTCAGGCTGAATGAATCTGCTTGACCTTCCCACCATGGCAAGCTTCATGCTGACTATGTTCGTCAATCGTCCACTCAGGAGAACACGATGAACTCCTGAGCAAAGTCCAGAAAAGTCTGCTACAGTCCAAAAAATCATTAAATTTCAATGGACTTTCTTTCAAACCCTTCCAGTAAAGTGCGATGCAGTACGAGCACTGCCAGCACTTTTTGATGGGCTGAACGATGGGTTAAAATGGCACTGACCGACAAGCAAGCAAAGGCACTTAAACCCGGCGACAAGCCGGTCTTCGATGGAAAGGTTCCCGGACTGTTCCTTTCCCCGACGACATCGGGCGGTAAATGGACCCTGCGCTATACCAGCCCCGTGACCGGCAAGCGACGCGACGCGGGGCTGGGAACCTACCCGGAAGTTTCGATTGCTGATGCGCGAGACAAGGCGGTGACCATGCGCCGCGTTGTTGATGCAGGTAACGATCCGATTGATGAACGGAAGCGCAAGCGTCAAGCGGAAAACATTGCGGCTGCCGCGCTGACTTTCGAGAAAGCGGCTCACACACTGCACGCTGAATTGAAACCCGGCTGGAAAAACGAAAAGGACGCGACGCGCTGGATTGCCACGCTCAAGACCTACACGTTTCCCAAGCTGGGAGCAAAGCGGCTCGATAGCATCACCCCGGCCGACTGCGCCGACGTGTTGCGCCCGATTTGGCTTGATAAGTCCCCGACCGCTAACCGCATGCGCCAGCAAATGCACGCCATTTTCCAATGGGCGTGGGCTCACGGACATGTCGCCGCCAATCCGGTTTCCGTTGTCGACCACATCCTCCCAAAGCAAACCGCACGCAAGAGGCATCAACCTGCCATGCCGTGGCGCGACGTACCGGCTTTCGTCAAGGCTCATGTCGTTGGTGACGGTCGAAATGACATTTCTCGCGCTGCCCTGTACTTCACAATCTTGACTGCGGCGCGCAGCGGGGAGGTGCGCGGCGCAACTTGGGACGAATGCGACCTTGAGACGGGCGTGTGGACGATTCCCAGCGAACGAATGAAAGGCCGGGAGCCGCACCGCGTGCCCTTATCCGGCCCTGCGCTCACGTTTATCAAAGCACTCAAAGAACATCAACGACACAACAATCTGATATTCCCTTCGCCACGAGGAAAGGTGTTATGCGACATGTCCATTACTGAACTTCTCCGCCACGTCAAAGCGAAGAGCGATTCTCCAGACCGCGTCGCGACCGCCCACGGCTTCCGCTCCAGTTTCCGGGATTGGGCCAGCGAACACGGTTATGCCCGTGATCTCGCTGAACGTGCGCTGGCTCACACCGTCAATAATCAGGTCGAAGCGGCCTATCACCGCACCGACCTACTGGAACAGCGACGGCCAATGATGGAAGCATGGGCTCAGCACGTCTGCTCCGCCTGATCTGCTCACACCAAAAAAAGGGGATAAGAGCTACGGGCACGAGTACCCGTAGCTCTGCGCATGCCACGTCAGCAGCACGTCTGCCTTCGCCAGTCCATATTCACGCCAGCTCACGACGTTTCACTACCCCGAAATTTCGACCGCAGGAATCGGCGAGCGCCCCGTTCCCGTCACGAATCGCTGCAACTGATCCCAAGCCGTGAGATAGCGGTACTTCGGCACCGCTGCCAGTTGTTCGTCATGCACTACGAGGAGGCGCTCGACGTCAGCGGCCTCATCCTCATGAAGCATCCACGGCTCGTCGCGCTCTGCTCGCGCAATACAGGCATCTAGTACGGCTTCCGCTCGACCGTACAACTCCAAACCCACGCCGGAGGCTGTCTCGTTACGCAGGTAGTACGCCAAGTAGACGACGCGCAACAGGCAAGTGACCTGATCGCAATCTCCGTTTCCCGAGCGAACCACGGCCAGCGCCATATGGTTCTCCAGCGACAACGACCGCACCTTTTCAGTCGACAACGGCAACAACATCTCTTTCGTCAACGCCGGCCTGGCACCTCGCCGCATCGTACTGCGTCTCACCGAATTTCTTCTCCTGTTACAGCCTGTTTCACAACCCCAACGCGATTACAGCCCGTCGCAAGGTACGCCGTATGACCGGGTTTCGGCTTACGACGCAACCCCACGGTCGATAGACGATAACCACGTCCGACTATGGCGTGAACAATTGCCACACCGGAATCTGTATTGGCGATCCCCGTTCGCCCCCGGCGGCCGATTCGTCGGCCCCAACAGCTGAATCGGCCCGGTACTCCCGCATTTCTCGCACGTTCGCACGATAGGTTCGCGACCAATCCCCAGCCTCACGCGCGCCTCCATACGCCCACTCGGATCGAGCACTAACAACCATTGACGCAAGCCATACACCCAACGATTGGCAACCGCTGAATCAACGCCGAGCTCAAGGGCAGCAGCCTTTCCGGTCTCCCGCCATCCCAGCATCCGCGCCAAGTGCAGAGCATGCTTGCGCATGTGCGGGCCATTCAACGGTGTGTTCGATATTCGCGTGAAATAGGACAAACATGCGCGACACCGAAAACCCGGCAGGCCGTTCGGACGCTGCTGAGGATGGTATTCCGTGTGTTCGCTGCTACACCACGGACATGGCACTGGAGTCGTGCTCTGGCTCAGAGCCTTATCGATCTGCTCGAGCAAGAACTTGGACAGCAAAGCGTCCTCAACTCTCTCGACTGGCCCGGGGGGCAGCCTGCGCTCCGGCAGTTCTAGTTCACTCCACAATACGCGGTCCTGAACCTTCACTTCAAGCGCCGCATCACTGACGCTCGCTGTGCGGACCACGACTGGCACCGGCATCTCCGGATGCACCTTGCGGCGCGCCCGAATTGCCGTATCGATCGCATCGTGAACCACTTCACCTTTCATGCCCTCGCCCTGGTCCTGCAATACGTCCAGGAGCCGGCTCCGCCCGCACTTTGGGCAACGGATACGTCGTCGCCGCTGAGGATCAAATCCGCCGGCTAGGAATCCACCCTCGAAGTCGCATCTCGTACAACGTGCACGCGGTGCAACCCGCACACCAAGCCGAACACGTGCCTCCCATTTCCCAGACGGATCGAGTTCGAGAAGGTAGCGCCGAAACGCCAGCAACCACGACAGCACCGCCTTTTGACTGCGCCCCAACCGTTCGCCCGCCTGCATCAGCGACATCTGCCGCGACAGCAGCGCAATCATTTCGGTGCCTTTTGCCAGATTCTTGAGGTTTGCAAACGGCGTACCGGTCAAACGGTTGAAGCTCTTCTTGCACGCATGGCAAAAATAGACCGGTAGTTTGCTTTTGCCGGAAGGTCGATCGGGACGGATGCGCAGCCCATCACAATGCGGGCATCGCGGCACAGGCGTCGATGAAAGATGAATCAGATCGTACCAAGCCCGCATTAGGTAGTCCGTCAGGTCCCCGTCCTCGGTCTGCGCGTCATCGACGGGTTCCTTTGCGGTGATCGCGCCAACCGTGGCATCAAAGCGTCGTACTGGTATCGTCTCGCGATTCGCCCGACGCGTACTGGGTGGCTGCGGCTTGTCAGTTCTAGACATGGAGCATTAAGGCTCTAGATGTGCACGGCAACGAGCGAATGGCAGTGCGGAATGGGAGTACCCGGTCGTCGCTCACGATCCATCAACCTATCGACGTGTTGCATCAGCGCCTCGTCCATTAGCGTCAACCGCTCCCCGGAGCGAGACCGGCAACCCGAGAACGATCAAATGCAGCACAAGCGGTACGAGTACACCGTCATCGACAATGCCAAGTATCGGTATCGCAAGATTGAATGGTTCGATCGCGTATAACGTGACGAGGCCGAGCACCGGGATCAGCCAACTGGGGCGGTCTGGATGACCAAGTGCTAGCCGTAGCACGCGCAAATCGTGTCGTGCAGTCTTCCAGAGCACCAGCAAGCGTTTCATCCAGCGTTTCTCCGATACGGGAAATCATGCATAGCTGTGGTCCACTCAGCGGTACTCTCATGCGCTGTGAGACTCGCTATCGTGCAACCTCGGAATTGCCCGTAACACCGACCGAGCACTTCATTGCTGATGTCGGTGTTACGGGTTCGTCTAGACCATCTTTGTCGATTCGGCGAATCGCTGCCCGGCACGTCCGGCGCTCATAGTCCAGGAAAACATCATAGTCTTGCCCGGCTACAGGCGAAAACGTTACTGGCGGTGCATTGCAATAGGTCGTTCCGCCGTACTGCCCCATATACGTGCTCATCGAAAGCAGCAACGTAATGGGCTTCCCGGCCGGCACCACATATTCCCTGATGAGGTCCTTGCTGAAGAGGCCGGCGACCCGCATTCCTTCGCGCGGACTTGTCGGCATCCCGATGACAACACTGCGCGACGAGTATTTCCACGCTGCGACGAAACCGTCATTGGCCTTCACGGCGCCCGGGTCGGATACTGAACCCGCACAACTTCCCTCCCAGAACGTCACGCTTTTTTCCGGTCCGTTGGACGACAGAACCCGCATCCTCGCGGATACGGCGGGATCGTACGGGGGGGTCTCCACATCGACATAGTGATGCGGTGGAATTACGTAGGCACACGCGTTCAAGAGCATAGCGGTGGGTACCGCGAGAACTGCGCCTCGGATCGTCGATTTGTGCATTGGTCGTCCTGTTTAGTCAGTAGTCTTCGCGCGGCTCCCGTTTCTCTCTGGTCTTGCAGCCAAGAGGGGTTTATTTTACGAGAGGACGTGTAGGAAGGATTTCAGATGGCGCCATGTAAAACACGGCCCACGTCAAAAGGAAAGCAACCATCACCCATGCGGCTTTCCGGTGCCAGAGCCTCCGCGTGACATGTTGCTCCTCTCTTTTCCTGCTCGGTCGAGCAAAGCCAAGCCGCTTCAGATCGCCGATGCCACCACTCAGTTTCTGCATCGATTCCCTTTGCTTGACAAAAGCCAATCCCCTAGCGTTACCATCGAGCGTATGTCATGCCATGGCATCATTCGAAATGGAGGTCGACGGACAAGAGACTGGTCTCTTCGATACGGACAACGCAGTGCCGACCTGTCTCCAGCGTGATGAGCAGCATGTAGTGCTGCTTCAACTGATCCCGCGAAGCCGTGGGGTACGATTTTCGTATCGACTCAATCTGCGAATCAGTGACACTGTCAGGTGCAGATAAAACCGGAGTGCATTTCAAGTCGATCGGTCGCCCGCTGTATGAGCCGCTCACTCCGTCCGTTGTCTCATCGTCGATACCCTTCAAAATGACCGCCCCGTTGGCCTTCACTTCGTACTGGTCGTGGGTAAAAAGCCCCTTCTTGACGCACAGCGAGAGCAAACCATCGGGCGTATTTGGCACACCGACGCCCGCGGTACATACTTCCTTGCCCGCAACCGGATCGAGTCGAATTGCACCCGGTGCGTCCGCAACCGCAAGCTGTGGCGCAAGCGCGATAGAGACCACGAGGGAGATTGCGGAGGCAACCGAAATTGGCTTCATTTTCTCTTGCTAACTAAATTATTGAGGGCGCGAGTGCATTCGATCTTCGGTAGATCAGATCTTGCGCTCTCGCTCCATATCACTCACTGCTGGACCGCCGCGCTCTTCAGCAGCCGGCCAACAAGGTCCGCACTTGCCCTTTCGACGGCGAGCGCCTGCAGTTGCTGCTGAATTCCCGGTGACGCGGCTTCGACGGCTGGCACCTGCGTCAACCAATTCGTCGGTACGTTGATGTTCAGTGCTTGAGACGGACCACGTATATCCCTGCGTCCTGCGCGCTCGCACTGAGGCTGTAGTTCGGAGGATTCACATACGACGCGCCTTGAACCAACGGCTTGTAAACCGTGGGCCCGCTAGAATGATCCGCGAGCTCGATCACGGGCGGGTTCGGGCTTGGCGTAACGTTGGTCGTGAAATTGAGCGTCAGCGTCGCGGAAGTCATCTTGTGAAGATCCCCCTGCCGCACCTCAATACCGTAGATGTAGTCTGCGATCGCGCCGGCAGACGATTGATCCATCTTGCCCAGGCACACCGTCAGATCACCTGTTTGGCCACTTGCGGGTGTCTTCAGCGTCAAGGTCGCGATTCCGTCGTCAGTCGTAAGGTTGACGTTCGCATTGGCGACCGCACTGCTGTTCGAAATGGTCAGCTTCTTGAAGCCATCCGTGCAAGCAAACGTCGGCGTCCCCGACGTGGTTTGTGAATTCGAACCGCTCGCGCCGTTGCTGCTGGTCGCAGTTCCACCGCCATCGCCGTTCCCACCGCCACACGCCGACAGCATAACCGCCGTACTCATCAGACCAACCAAAACCAGTTTCTTCTTCATTTTTTACCTCTCTATTTATAAGTATTCCAGATTAAATAAGCAACATCCGATCTGTTCTACGTGGCTTACGTTTGCCGGCGTTGTTCCTGCATAAAAAGGCGCGGTGACACTGCGTACCGCGCAAAGCGTCTAGACACGGAGGGGAGCCTAGACGCGACCAACCAGCCTCGAAATGTCAATCGAAAGCCACCCGCCGCTTCCGCTTCACGATAATGCGTGGTTCGGCAGCAGGCACGGGTGTCCGCTCGGGTGTGGACGGCTCGACGTACACCTGTCGCGCCTTCTCCATCGCGCGGCGCTTTCGGTTCAACCAGGGATGCCGCGGGGGGATACGGTTCGACCGTGGATCGTCCGCGATTTCATTGTTTAACGGTTGCTCGTCTTCCACTGCTCGATCTTTCTAAGGGCACCTGGAGGCGCAATTTCATCCTTTCTTTAGCTCGCTCGATCAACCAGCAGGACTCTCGGCGCTATCAGCACATTCTCGGGCTGCGGGCACCGCAACAGGCTCCGTTCGCACACGCTCACCATCGACAATCAGCCTCCGAACGTTGAGCCGAAAATATCCGGATCTGCGGACAGCAAAGGCTTCGTAGTCTTTGCCTGCTTGCGGCACGAACGTACCCGCTGCATGTTCGCGCGGCGTCGAGAACACCACGCCGCCCGTTTGCGATGTTCCGCCGGTATCGAGCGTAATCGTCAATGGCTCGTTAGCCTTGATCACGTATTCGTCGTAATAGCGGTAGGCATCTTCCGGGACAGGCATGCCGATTGTCGTGTTCGCGAGATTCAACATGCGAGGTCTCGCGACCCACATGCCGCGATTCGCGAAACTAAAAGCGTGCTTCTTCGGCTCGCACTCTGTATTGAAATAAAAATGGGTATCGGTCCCGAAGTAGACACGAATACGTGCGTCACTGGCCGGATCGTAGGCAACGCTCTGCACTTTGTGCGATGCGCAGCCCGCGAAGAGGACGCAAAGCCCAAGTGCCGATAGTGTGTTTCGGAGCATGACGGATTCTCGATACGACGATCTTAGAATTGCGAGGTAAGTTGGAAGCCAACCATTACCCGAGCAGTCGGGAAGCCGGACGGTTTGTAGACCGGCGTGCCGGCAAACAGGTCGTATCCGTAAGACCCGAATCGCGTACCGATGCTTCCCTTCACGCCGATGACAGCGCCAGCCAACTGCGTACCGACAAGCGCGATCGGCTGAGGCCCCCACACGCGCCCATAATCCAGCCCGGCATACACCGCTTGACCCGTCTGGCCAATCGGCATTTGCAACTCGTTACGCCAGTAGAAGCCGCGCGCTGCCGCCAGCATCGTTTCGCCGTCGAAGCCGCGCACGGTGTATCGGCTACCGATGGTCATGTCGTCGAGGTAGTACAGGGTGTTCCCCGTGTACTGGCCGTGAATCGATCCGACATAGCGGAACGGCTGTTTCCCGATCGCAAACGGCACCGAAAGATTCGCGTCGAGCACCGCCATCTTGAATCGATAGGTCGGGCCGCCGTCGACGGCCAGTATGTCGTCCTGCGCGCCGAGCCCACCAACGCCTTGACGATAGGCCAGCGTGCCGTCGAACTGCGCACCGTCGAAGTAGTGGCGATCGGTGAGGCCAAGCTCGACAATCGTGTTGTTGCGGCGTTGCTGCGTGATTTCCGTGTCTTCGATGAAGCTCTGGCCGAATCGCCGCGACAAGCGAACATATCCACCGAACACATCGTCCTGGCTACGCGCGAGCACACGGGCCAGCTTGAAATCGACGGTCTTCGAGTTACCGCTCGCGATGAACGTCTGATTCACGCCTGCAATCTGCTGGTAGTACGTGTTCGTGTACCCTGCGAGCGTGGCGGTCCAGTAACCCCATGGAATCGAATAGAAGCCGTTCCAGCCGTGCGAACCAAGGCGCTTGTCGCCAAGTTCAAGGTCCTGGCTCACGCCGACGTTGAAGATGTCGTTCAGGCCGAGCGGGTTATCGATGCCGATCGACAGGTTGCCTTGCAGCTTGCCGGTCGCGCGCGTGCCCGAGTTGTCGATCGATGCCACCACAGTCCACGGTTTGCCGCGTTTCACGTCGAGCACGACATCGCTTTCGCCCGGTACGTCGCCCGGAACGATCTGCATCGATACGTCTTGACTCTGTACGCGCTTCATCTGCTCCAAACCTTGCTCAAGGTCGCGCAGGTTCAACAGTTCGCCGTCGCGCGTCGGAAACGCGGTTTTCCATGTGCCGCGCAGTTTTTCATCGGCGAAGCGCACGTGTCGGATCACGCCGGGAATCAGCGAGACTTTCAACGTACCGGACGACAAATCCTGTTCGGGGAGCAGCACGCGCGTCGTGATGTACCCGCGCGAAAGAATGTCTTGCGACAACGCTTTGACAAGCACATCAAGCCCTTGCTTGCCAACGCACTGCCCCGTGTAGTGTTCGAGCCATTCACGTGCGAACGCGAAGCGATCCATCGGCAGTACGGACGCGCCCTGCGCTTTCACGCCGTCCGGCAGCGAATCGGGAACGTCGACCGTGAAACGATCAATGCGGAAGCACGGTGTTTCGGTCGGAAGCTGTGGATAGCCTGCACTCGCCGCGACACTCGAACGAACTCCCGGCGCGGAAACGATTCGTTCACGCTCGCGCGCCTCCTCCTGCTGACGAGCCTGTTGTTCGTTACCAAGCGGCTGTACCGATTGTGCCGTCGCACAGGTCGATGCGATAAGCAACGACCCCGCGACAAGGCTACCCCCTCGGATTTTCTTCTTCATGTATTTGATTCTCTCGATTACGCGTACCGCGTGACCATCCAGACCCCGATCAGGATGACGACAGCGCCGACGACCTGCATCGGCCGCAACAGGTGTTCGTGTAACGCCGTGAACGACAACACCACGAGCATGGAAATCGCCACCATCGTCGGATACGCAACGCCTAGCGTTGTTTTGCGCAGCGCGATTGCGTAAAGGAGGAACCCGACACCGTAGGCACCTATGGCTGCCCCGCGGGCGATCCATGGCAACACGCTCGACTCACCAAGTGCGATTCCCTTGAGCGCCGCAACTCGGAGCAATATGCTCGCGAGACCACCGAAAAAGCCACTTGCGACGACGATCAGCCAGTTCACCGCACGGCCTCCGTCACGACTGCCACATCCGGCCGCGGCCTGGTGCTTGTGTGGATGTCATCGGATGCGCCCGTGTTCCCGTCAAAAATCATATTGAACCGATTCGCGCCATGGAGCGCGATCAGCACGATGGCGGGAAAGACGACCGAAAAGTTTCGCGCCTCATCGCGGTAGCCGAAAAAGAAGAACAACACCAGCACCGGCAGGAATGCCGCAAAAAAATAGATACGGTATCGATGTGGCGTCGCGCGCCACGCCGAGCCGAAGAACACCGCAAGCGGGACAAGCATCAGCGGATTTTCGAGACTTGGCGTAAAGATGCCTTTGCCGATCAGGTTGTAGAACGACAGGTACGACAAGGGATTAAGCCAGAATTTCAAGTTATCCCAGACGTGAAATTCGACGAAACCACCAGCATTCGCGTCATAGCCGCTCATGATGAAATGGCGAGTGCCCACGCAGATCACAAGCTGCAGCACCAGCCAACCGACTCGTTTCAATACCGGAACGTCGCGCTCGTGCAGGAAAAATAGCGCAAGCGGAACAAGGAAGAACGTTTCCTTGTTCAGGGAGAAGATGGAAACCATCAACGTGCATGCCAGCATCCGCTTCGTCAACAGGAAATAGCACGCACCGAGTACGCCGAGTAGTTCGAAAAAGTCATAGTAGTAACCGCCCTGCTGAAACGTGAGCGGATAGACGAAGCCGAACGCCGCCAGAAAGCCAACGGATTGCCCGAAGTTCAGGCCGTGTAGTCTGGCCAGCTTGTAGACCAGCAACAGCGCGAACAGCGTCGACAACACGATCGCGATGTACGTCAGGTGATAGACGAGTGCCACGATCGGTGTCCAATATTCGTCCGGCACACTTGTGAAATAGGCGTTGTGCAGCGAATCATGTCGTTTGATCGATTTGAAAAGCTTTTCCTGCTTTTCCTGCCCAAGCCGCTCGGCTACCCATTTTGCGGCTCGCGGGAACGACGAGCGATAGACATATGGCTTCGGTGCCTCGCCGTTCATCATGCCGACGAGGCTGTAGCTGGTTGCAAAATCCCCTTTCTGGTCGTCACGAAAACCCCACTTCAGCAACATGCTGTTGGTGATGTTTCCCGCGCATACGAACAGCAGCACATAGACGATGGCGAAGCGGCAGAACGCCAGCACGCGGTTTTGGTTTTTTTCTGTCATAGGAACTGTGCCGCTCACGGAGCTGGCAAGAAGTGAGCGGCCAGCACGATCACCACCATGATGCAAAGCATGCTGAAGCTACCGCGATTCTCGAGAATATGGACGATCGGATCGTCGTGCATCGCGCCACGCACTGTTGCGATCCATAGACGACCGAACAGGTAGATCAACCCGATCTGCACGAACCAGAGAAGGTGCGGAATCGTGTAACGAGCTACCGTTTCCGGGGCGTTGATGAACAGACCAAACACGACCACCGCTGCAAGAGAAGCGCCGATGCCAAACGGCCAAAGTACTTCGAGGTCACTTACACGATAATCCCGGCCTGCCGTCGCACTTTTGTCGCTCTGGCGTAAAAGCACCAACTCGGAGCAACGTTTCACGAGCGCGAGGCTGAGAAATGCAAAGATGGAGAACGCGAGAAGCCATCGGCTGACCATGATTTCCGCTGCGACCGCCCCCGCGACGATTCGGTAGGTGTATAGCAGTGACAAGACGACCACATCGAGTAGCACCACCGACTTCAAGCGCAAACTGTACGCGGTCGTGAGGAAGAGATAGAGCGCGAACATGCCCGTAAATTCCGCGGACACCGCCACCGCCAAGGCAAACGCCAATGTCAGCAGTAGCGCTGCGCACGCGATACCTTGATTGATCGACAACGCCCCGCTCGCAAAGGGACGATTTCGCTTTCTTGGATGTCGGCGATCGTTGTCCAAATCCCAAAGATCGTTGCCGATGTAGGTAGCCGACGCGCCAAGCGACATTGACAAGAACGCGAGTGCAAGCAAACCGACCTTACCGATATCGAGGAATGCAAAGGCGGTAAGCAGTGGGACGAACAGCAGCAAATTCTTTAGCCACTGGTGAACACGCAGGGCCTTGCACCATGTGGAGAACGTTGCACGTACATTCGTGAACTCGTGTTCGACGGGAACGTGGCTCCGAACATTTGCGGCGACATCCGATGAAACGCCAGCAAGCACGGCACCTCTCGCGCCAGCCCAAACCGGCAAGTCGGCTTTGCTATCGCCCGCATACACGAACTCGTTGCCGATCTGCTGGCGAATGCAGGCCAGTTTGGCCTCTCCCTTGAGATTCGTGTCATCACCGGTAGCGATGACACCATCGAACAGGCCAAGATGCGTGCTCACACGCTCAGCGATCGAACAATGTGCGGCAGTTGCAAGCACGATTTTTCGCCCGCTCTCACGTTCTCGCGTGAGGTAATCGATAAGAGATTCGCGATACGGAAGCGTTTCCGCTCGAAAATCGGCATGCTCTGCGACCTTAGCCTTGAACGCAGCGCGACCGCCCGCGAGCCAGAAAGGTAGGCGCAGTAGGTTCGCAGGTTGTCGCTTGACGACACGTATCACGGATTCCATCAAGGTATCCGAAACCGTCAACGTGCCATCCAGATCAACGACGAGCGGAAGTTTCTTGGTTTCTCGCATTTCTTTTGATTCAACTTAAATGGGGAGCCATGCCACATATATTCGTCATTTTTCGCCCGAAACTCCCGCCCCTCGTCGAATACCCCACTCCTATTGACTCCCTCTCAATTAGTTCGCCTAGCTGTATCGTGTTGCTGCCGCGCCTACCGATCCTGTTCCGTGTTCGCACGTGCGGCGGCGGCCCGGTCTTCCGGTGTCACCGTACCGCTCCGTAAGTAGCTCGGTCGGCCTCAGGGAATCTCAATACCTATGCGCAGTTCTTCAACTCAGTCTTTGCAGTATCCAATGTTTTAATAAACTCATCGAGACTGAACTTCATCTCCACACTTTCCGGAAGAACGTACAGATCAACCAAAAATTCAATTCTCATTTGATCATTTCCGTTCTCTTTGTCGATGATGCACAGTCTTTGCCCGCCAAAGCTGACTTCCGCCATAAGGTGTTCGTGTTCCATGTCACTAACGAAATCAATGTTAAATGTCGTCATCGTATTCACCTTATCTCCGAGGGTCCAAAAGTCCCGAAAACGATCCATCTGCATTAAAGCGTATCCCTTGCCCGCTGGGGAGGCGGAACTCAACGCCACCGCGTGAAAGTCCAGTGCGAGTCGTCGCCGGATTGCTCAGAACTCCTTTCACGAACTCGCTCGCGGCCGCATTCTTTTCAGGAATCGAGCCAGTGAGCGGTTCAAACGTCCCGCCTGCGCGGCCAGAATGCTTGTCCCATGCTCTCGCAGCCGCCGACAGACCAGAATCATTGTAGGGCTGATCCGCTGCCTTTTGATAGGCGCTCATATTGTCATCAAGCGCGCCGCTCATTGAGGTCCGGCTACCCGATGTGCCGGGCAACAGCGGACCCGATGTGCCTCTCCTGATTCCGATCGGGGCATCGCCCCCGCCACTGAACATCATTGATGCGATTGCCGCTCGCAACGCTTGCTTACTACCGATGACCTCTTGAGGTGTCATCAGATTTTCGACTGATGCACGTTGAATAACCTCCATCCAGAGCGCGCTAAGATTCAATGCCTCCTGATTCGACAGATTCCCTTGCGCCTCCAGTGCGTTCAGTGCGGCAATCTGTGCGTCAATGTCCGCTCGCGTAAGCGCTCCCCTCGGCTTTCTCAGTGCATTCGCTACGCCTGTCGCCAGCGTCTGCATACGCGGCGTCGTGCCCTTCACGAAGTTCATCGCATTGTTCTCAGTCTCGATCAAAGCTGCGGCGGAAGTCGCCGCCGCATCTCCGCCCAAAGCTGCGGTTGTGCCAGCCACGATCGATTCAACCAGCCGCTCGCGTTGCAGCTTTTCCTCATTGGTCAACGTAGATGCCTGCGTACCGTTCAGGCTGTCCAGCAGGTTGTTCAGAACCACGCTCGCCGCCGCGCCAGCCGCACCCGCGCCGCATTCCTTGCCGCCTGCTGCTGCGCCGGCGCAGCCGACAAGTGCCTGCAACGCTGTACGGGCAGTCTCGCTATCGAGCGCGTCAGCAACACCCTTTACTTGTTCGGTCGCAAGACTCTGGAAATAATACGCAGCCGCGCTCTGTACCATCGCACCGGCCGAACCAGTAACGCTACCGCCGGCCGCCATCGTGATAGCCGTCAATACTCTGCGTCCGGTTCCCCCCTCCAACCATGTCGAATCATCCTGAATGGTCTGCGTCAACTGCGCGATTTTTGCCGCGTCTTGTTGGTCCTCCGGCTTCGCCCTTTCTTTATCCAGGGCCTTTTGTGCGGCGTCCGCTTCGGCCGCACGGTTCTGGATAAACGTCCCGGCTTCACTGATGAAGTGACTCGTAATATCGAACCCAGCTTCGATCTTGTCCTTGTCGAAGATCGGTGCGAGCGCACCGCCGGTATTTGACGTATCGCGATTGACGCTCGCGACCGCTTCATCGGCCGTCTTGCCTGTCAGTTCCTGTTGCTTGGCGGTGTCGGTAATCGTGAGCGAACCACCGCTGATACCGCTACGTGTCGTGGAATTAGCATCGCCCGAAGCACCAAGGGCAACCGGAGGCTGCGCGCTCCAACCGCCGGAGCCATAGCCGGCAGAAAGCCCCACTTGCGACGCATCGTAGGATGCATGGTTCTCAATATCGCTCGTCGTCAGTGTCGCTGTCGTCAGGCTGTTTGCGCCGTCTTGTACCGCCTTGTCGCTACTCGCGATCACACCGCCCTTGAGGTCAGTATTGCCCTTGACGTTGACTTGGAATCCACCGTCACCTGCCTTGATGCCCGATTGCTCGGATACTGCGGCGTAGTCGCTGTGCATCTTTTGCTGACTGAAATTCGCCGACCCGCTCGAAGTTCCGTAGCAGAACGGCGGTACACATACGCTTATCGATACGCCTGCGCTCTGTTGCTTCGAATCGTACTTGCTCGTGTCTTGCAGGCTCTGAACATTCAGATTGCCGCCCACATCGGCCACGACTTGCTTGCCGGATGCGACCGCGCCAATAAGGTTGGTATCGCCACCAGATTCCAGAGTCAGCTTGTTACCCGCCGCGACGTGCGTATTCGTATATGTCGTATCGCTTCCGTTGCCGTTGCCCCGATTGCCGGAAACACCGAGCTGGAAAGACAAGCCGTTTTGCTGACCGACACCCAGTGTCACACCGATACCCGCGCTCGATCCACTGCTCGTGCTGCGCTGGCTATCCGTGTTCTGTGCAGCCTGAAGGTTGACCTTGCCGTCCGCCTTCAGCGTTGCATCGTTGCCGGCGCTGATCGTGCTGCCAACAACATCAATATTGCTGTTAGCGCCTGCGCCTGTTGCGGTAATGGAAACGTTATGAACGGCCGCGACCGTGCTGCCAACAGCAGTGCTATATGACGCAGTCGAACTGCTATTGCTGTGGCTCGTACCAAGAGACACACTGACGCCCAAATTCCCGACGCCGTTCCCGGTTTGCGCGACTTGATCATAGGCGTTCTTCGCAGCCAACCCTGTTGTTGCAGCCGCCAACGCGTCGAGTCGTGCATCGCCCTTCGTGCGCTGGACGTCCTTCCCCATCTGGATGCCCGTTTGCACGGCGGTAACAATCGTGCCGCTCAGACCGGCGGTGATACCCGTCTGGCTAAAGGATTGCTGCTCGCTCTGTGACCCTGTGTTCTGAGCTGAATCAATCTTGACCGTCTTGCCGCCAACGTTCAGGTCGTTGCCAGCATGCAGGGTGCTGCCAGTCACATGCACATCGTTACCGGACGTGATCGACAAGTTGCCGTTCAGCGAGCCGACCATGCTGCCGACATTCGCAACGCTCGTAGCTTGCTGCGCATCGGTAGTCTTGCGCACACCGATCGTATATCCCTGCAGGCCGCCGTCGAGCTGGTTCAACGGATTCAGACCGGAAAGGAAACCGTAATCTCGTTTTTCGTAGTAGCTCTGTGCGTCCTGCGTGTCCTGCGAAGTCGTGATTCTGACGTTACCCATGGCATCGAGCTTCACGTCGTTGGTGCCAACAACGTTACTACCTTGAATGGTCAGATCCTTACCAGCGTGCACCTGGACAGTATCGCCCGACAGAGTGCTGCCAACGCCGATATTGGATTGCGTGTTTTGCATTCCATCCGTTGTCGAGCCGCTGACGAAACTACCGCGCTTCGTCTGCACGTCGCGGTAGTTGTAGTGTTCTTCACGACCTTCGTTCATCGTGACGTTGCCGGTCGCGTTAACCGTCACCCCGCCCGGCGTCATGCTGTTGGTACCCGAAGTGACCGTCGAACCGGTCAGCGTGACGTTACCCTTCGTAGCGTCCCTGGTGTTGATCGCCGCAAGTCCCGCATCGTGTCCAGCCGAGAATGTCGTGCCGATCGCAGTCTGATCATAGGTGTGGTCGACTTCCTTCCGCGCCCGACCGTCGACTGCAACGTTATTCAGTTGGTGTTCGTCGGTGACCGTTGTGGCCGTCAGGTTTCCGCCCGCAGAAACCTGCAAATCATTGCCAGCGGAAACGGACGCTCCCTTGAACGTCGCATCGTTGCCACTGACCATCGTCAAATCGCCACCGGCACTGATGCTACTGACAACGTTCGTCGTCGTAGATTCTTCCCAATGCCGCTGGTCGTTCAGGTGCATCGATTGGTTCGTGGTCGACTGTACCGTATCGACGTTGACATCACGTCCGACCGTCACGAATGCCTTCGTGCCGGCTGACAGATTGGCGCCGTGGATCGTCAAATCGCGCCCGGCATCAATAATGAGGTCGCTCGTCGCCGCGATCGTCCCCTGTTGACCGAGCAAGGTTTGGCTAACCTTGCTAACCCCGGATGTGCCGTTCACGCCTGCTGCGTCAACCAGCGTCGTATTGACAATGTCCCGGCCAGCCAACACGGCAACACGGTTACCGGCAATTAGGCCCGACGCGTTCACAACATCATTAGTCGCAGAAACCACTGTGGTACCGGTCTTGCTGTCGCTCGAAATCGTGCCGCCGCGATTCAGGATATCGGACGCTGTCAGCACGGTCTTCGAACCACCCTTGATGACGCCCGAAACCGTCGCGCTACCGGCCGCATGGATTTCCACATCGTCGGCCGAGATCAAACCGCCCGTCGGTTGCAGGTCGTTCGCGTGGGTCTGCGACATATAGACGACAGGGGCCAGCACATGCGTCGTGCTGCCGTCAGGCAGCGTAACGGTCTGATCGACCAGCCACACGATATCGCTCGTCAACGCGTCCATTTGCGCGGCGGTCAGCGCCATACCGGGCACCAAGCCGAACGACTTCGCGTAGTTCGCGCCGTTGGTCATCAGCGCCCGATACTCGTCTTCTGCGCTATCGTAGCCCGGCAGGAAAGTACGCCCCGTCAATTGGGTAACTTGGTTGCGCACCATCTGCTGCTCGTACATGCCGTCGCCAAGACGCTTTTCGATGCTCGCGGGATTCAGGTTCAATTGCCCGAGCATGTAATCGCTCGAGATGAACTTTGTGTACGTCGTCAAGCGCGGATCGGTGACGACCAGATAGGGCTGGCCCGGCGTGGCATGAATCGAATACATACCGCTCGTCGGCAACGTGATCGGCAGTGCGCCCGTCGAACTCGCGATCGATTGCAGTGCGGGGACCGTCGTCGTGCCGCTGGCGGCGCCGACCTTGTTCAATGTGCCACCGGTCACGCCTTGATTGGCCGCATTGTTGCCGAGCGTGCCGCCCGTTGCACCGGTCGCAGAGTTCTGCGCGGCGACGTTCTGGTTGTTGACGTTCTGGCCTTGGATGGTCACCGACTGGTTCGCGATGATCGTCCCGCCCGTGCCGCCGATCGCGATCGGCGTATGGACGACGGACGGCTCAACGATCGTGCCGCGATCCTGCGTAGTATCTTCGTTCCATGCGTACATCGACACGATGTTGTCGGTCTGATACTGATACAGCGTCCGACCGACGTTGTTCACGTTCGTGCCACCGTAATTGCCGCTGCCAACGGAACCACTTTGCTGTGTGCTACCGATTTGAATCGACTTGCCGGCCGTGATCGCGCTGTAGTTGTTGTTGATCGTCCCGACGTTCGCCATTGTGATACTGCCGCCTGCGACGAGCTGGGCTTGCGGCGCCTGGCTCGTTACCACGTCTTGCTCGGTCGTGGAGGTAGTATCGCGCCAGATTTCGACGCGCTGATAGCCGTTATGACCGTCGCTGCGCGTCTTGTATTCCGTATCCGGGACGTAGTTGACGTGCGGATCGTATGCATCCCAATAGTTGACCGTAACGGAACCGTCCGCGTTGGTCGTCAGCGTGTTGTAGTAAATCGTCTGCTGCTTGCCGTTTACGTTCACGACCAGCACCTTGTCGGTCGCATTCGGTCCAGACGATTCCGATACAACCTGCGAAGGGCTATAGCTTGAAGTGAGCGCCGTTTTATAGCCGTTCACCCACATCGCTTGCGAGCAGCCACCGTTCGGGTCCGCATTCATCGTCGCGCAGACGATGTATTTCTGACGCTTGGTTTCGTGCGTGGTCGTCGTACCGGTCGTTTGAGTCGTGATGGTCGGCGCGGGACGTGTGTTGGTGAACGTACCGGCCGCGATTTCAACATTGCCTTGCGCTTCGATCGTGGATTGATCGTTCAGTACGTTCTGCGTGCGGTTTGCCAGCAATCCGTTGACGTCACGTTGGCCGTTAGCGGCGATATTGATATCGCCAACGCTGAACAGGTTCGCGCCGCCAGTGTTTGACAGTTGGTTCGTCGCGTACAGATTCAGTTCGTTGGCGGCAGCAAAGACTGCGGCGGCACCGGTATTGGTGATCGTGTTCGCGTTCGACGTGACGTTGTAACCGATGACGGTGCCCGTGTTGTTCATCGTGACGCTGTTGGTCACGACCGTATCGCCTTCGATGCGTCCCGCGTTGTTGATCGTGCCGCCGTTGGCATTGACCGTCGTCGTAGCGGAATTCAGATCCGCACCGGTCTGGTTGTCGACGTTGGCCGCGTTCACGGTCAATGCGCCGTTGGCGTCGATGGTGCCTTGGTTCGTCAGCTTTCCGGACGTAGTGAACGCCAAATCACCGTTCGCATGCAGCTTATTCGCCGCCGTCTGCGTGTAGTCGCTCGCGAGCGTGATTGAACCGTTACGGCCCGCGACGATGGAGCCGTCGCCAGTCAGCGAGGTCGCGGTCAATGAGAGGTCTTGATCGCTACCGATCGCGCCGCCCTGATTCGACAACGCACCGGTCTGGATCAATACGCTACCGCCGCTGTATAAGTCGTTGCCAATCTTGCCCGACGCGTTGTCGATGGACATCGTTTGCAGTGACAGCACACCGTTTGCGCGTACCGAGCCGCCCTGATTCGCAAGAGCCGCATTCGCGCCATTCAGCGTCAGATTGTTCGCAGCCGACAGCACGCCGCCGTTGTTGTTCGCGTTGCTACCGACATTCAGCGTGAGGTCATGGCCCGCGACGGTTTGACCGCCTTGGGCGTTCGTGAGGGTCTGCGCCGTGAGCGTAACATCGCCGTTCCCGCCAATCGTCCCCGCGCCGGATTTGCCGGACGCATTGGTGTTCGTGATCGACGCGCCACCGTTGATCGTCGTCGCACCCGTGCCGATATTGGCAATGCGACCGTCACTGTTATCGATGCTTGCGCCGGACAGCGTGAGCTTCGAAGCGGTGCCGTTCGCCTCGATCTGACCGCCGCTATTGCTGACCGCGCCTTGCGCGGCGATTGTCAGATCGCCGTTCGATTGAATCAGACCGGCCGCGTTCGTGAGCGCGCCATTCGATTGCACGGAAAGCGACTGCGCAGCGAGCAGCGACCCGTTCGAATTGTCGATACTGCCGCCAGATACCGAAACTGCACCGTTACCGCCGATCGTGCCGCCTGCGGTGTTGGTCAGGGCGTTCGCGGTCTGTACCGACAGCGCGCCCGCGCCGATCTCCTTCACAGAACCGCCATCGTTCGCCAAGCTGTCGCCCGTGATCGTCAAGCCGTTGCTCGCTTCGATCGTGCCCGAACGGTTGTTGATCGCACCTTGGGCATTCAGCGTAACACTGTCGGCTGCGATCGAACCGCCCGCGCTGTTGTCGAGCGATTGAACACCAAGCTTGGCCTGTCGCTGCGCGGAAATTGCACCGGCTTGATTGGACACCGCAGCAGCGGTCAGCGCGAGCGCGCCGTTGGTCGCAATCGACCCGCCTTGGTTCGAAAACGCACCGGTCCCGATCGTCAGCGTTCCGTTACCAGCGTGCGCAATCTTGCCGTGATCATTGATCAATGTGGCAGGCGTGAGGCTCAGATCGACGGAATTCGTTTGCAGGATGCCCGACGTGTTATCGAGCGTGCCGCTAACAGCGATCGTGGTCGGGTTCGTTCCGGTCTGCGTGATCGTGCCCGACCGGTTCGAAAGATCGGTTGCCGACAACGACACTTGGCTTGCCTGAATCGAGCCCGCGCTGTTGTCCAAATTGGAGGCATGGACGTTTGCCACCGCGCCCGCGGAGATGCTGCCCGACGCGTTAGCCAGGTGCGAGCCTGCGTCGATCGTAACGTTCTGGGCCGCCGACAGCGTGCCGCTTCCATTATCGAGCGATTGCGTAGCGACCTTCAAATCGGTTTGCGCGCTGATCGAGCCGTGATTGGCGACGCTACCAGCTTGAACCGTGACGCCACCATTGCCACCGATCACACCGCCTTGCGCGCCGTTAGCAGTGGTGCCCGATGCATTCGTCAGGGCTCCGGTTGTCGTGATCGATACACCATCGGTGTTGAGCGACGTCACCCGCCCCGCCGAGTTGTCGAGCGAGGCCCCGCCAACAGTGAGGCCTGTTGTACTCTGGATAGTCCCTTGATTGTTGGCAATCGCGCCGCCGTGCAGGTCAATCGTGCTCTGCGACACCAGCGTGCCGCCCTGATTCGACACTGGACCTGCCGACTGCACCGACAGCGGCCCCTGCGACGACACCTTGCCACCTTGGTTCGAAACGCTTCCCGCCGTCAGCGTGGCGCCGCCCTGGCTCGACAGATTGCCGTGATCGTTGATGAGTGCCCCGGCCGCCTGCGCATTGAGCCCGCCCTGCGCGCTCGTCGTCGCATTGGACAGGTTCACATCGCCAGCAGTCGCGGTCAGGGTAAGGCCACCGTTCGCGCCGGTATTGCTGCCAGCCAGATTGACGCCGTAGCCCTGGAGCGTTGCATTGCCGCCCGCGATGTTCTGACCGGTCGCGTTCAATTGACCGGTCGTCGTGATTTGCAGGTCACCGCTTTGCGTGACAGCACCGTTGCTATCCACGCCTGCGCCGATTGCACCGCTCGAATTCAGCGAACCCGCATTCACGCCCACGTTGTGCTGCGCGGCGAGGGTGCCGGTGTTCGTCAGGTCCGCGCCGGTATTCATCGATACCGATTGCTGGCTGTATGTGGTCCCGCTGTTCTCGATACCACCGGCCGCCGTTGCATCAATGTTACCGGTCGCCGTCGTCTTGCCCGACAGGACGAGTCGACCGGCCGTTGTGAGCGTCAGGCCCGCCGCGTCCGCTGCGATGGTGCCGGCGTTGCGCACACCTACGCCCCCCTCAGTCCCAACCAACAGAATTCGATTGCTGTACATTCCGCCCAATTGCGCGACATCAATTGCGACGGCAGGAGCGGCACCTTCGCCTTGAATCGGAGTAGCGGCAAGCGTGTCGTGGTTGACCTGATTCGCGCCAGCGATTACGCTCAGGTTGTTCGCATAAATGGCGGCGTTCGCCTGTACTGCTCTTGCAATCAGATCAACACTATCGACATTCGATGCGTTCAGGCCCGCGCCTTGTACCGTGATGAGGCCGCGCGTCACACTGAAACCTGCCAGCGAACCGTCTGCATTCAGGTTCGGCGTGCCGGTCGTGAGAATTGCACGCGAGGTGTTGATAAAGCCCCCGCCATCGACCACCAACCCAGCAGGATTGGAGATAATCATTTCGGCACGTTGGCCGGCAATCTCGACGTAACCTTTCAGTTGTGAAGGGTTCGAGCTGTTGACCTGATTAATGATGATCTTGGCCGAACCGTTCGGACTGAGGTTCGGGTTACCGTTCACGTACCCCGCTTGCTGTGTGCTCGTTAGCGTGGGTGAGTTGTTGACGATAACGCCTTGTTTCGGTACGTCGAACTGCGAATAGTTATTCAGCGACACGCCCGCGCCGGACGGCTTGGTGATGTTGACCTGTTGGAGCCCGTTTTGCGTCTGGATCACGGAGGGTGCGTTCGCGCCGGCGCCCACGACTTGGGCGGTCGCCCACATCGGTGCAACGCCGGCCGCAATCAGTACCGCGAAGGCGGCATGGCGCAAAGCGAAGCTCGCCAACGCACTCGACACGCGATTGGCAACGGCACGCGGTGCCTCGCCCTTGCTGACTTTCCCCGTTGCGTGAGCGGTCTCCTCGACCGCCACCAGCATGCCGCGCACGCGGCTGAATACCAGACGATATTGGTTCTTATTCATGGATACGGCAAACGCTTCTTAGACGTCAAGCAAATGGATCGGAACGCCTTGCACAAGTACAGAGACGCTCTCTAACGTCGAAAGCAACGCTGCCGAAGATTCTCGGTACTTCAACACTTGTGATTGCGGCGGAATGGCGGCCCCTCACGCCGCAATCTACCGAAAGGTTCGCCCTCACAATGTCAGAAATTGCCAAGACCGAGTCCATCCGGGCCGTTCAGCGCCCACGCCCCGGCTCGAGAACGAGCCCGCTCTCAAATTAAAGTTTTAATCGCCAATCAAATCAATTTGACAATTAAAAACATTCCCATAAAAACTGCCACGCCTAGCCGATATTTCGATAATAAATCGCACGCTGCTACATCGACGAATTTCCAGCATCGAACCACCCTAGTTCTACAAGGGTTTTTCACAATCCGGTGCCGCACGACCCAACCCATCCATATTTTTCTCCCAGGGTCCTCAATTCGCGAAATTAATATATCCAGACGAGCAACCGGGACGCGCTTCATTGACATTTCGATGCATGCTGTTGCACGTGCCGAACCAACTCTCAGCGCAGTGATCGCGCCCATCTTCGATGTGTCAGATATGCAACAGTCTCGCGACGCGAATCGCGCTAGCGACGCTGGGCGGCATCGCACAGAAGCCGAGCGACGCCTGTACGACAAAGTCACGGATGCACTAGCCAGCAAAAAGGCATCGTCAGCTTGCATCTGGTAACGATCCGATCGCTGCATTCGCGCAAGTCAGCGGAAGGCCCAGTTCAGCGCAGCCCGGCAAAGTAACAGCCGCCCACTTCGTATCTGGCGGACCTATTTTGGATGCGAGCGGTCGCTTAATTTTCCACAAGCGCCCAGTATGCGCGGCATAATTCCTGGATTCATGGTCGCCCTCCGGCCAGGGCTCGGTGTTGGTCTCCAGCCTGTCGCCCTACTACCAGCCGCTGACCAATGCTTGAGGCTAGATTGAATCGATTGAGCAGCGGCTCAGGCAGAATCACAACCAACAACGACTACATGAACTACGGGATTCGTCCATTGCATCGTCATCTGGTCTACCTTTTCTGCACGCTATCAGCCGTGCTCTCACTGTCGAACAACGCAAACGCCGTACTGATGCCCGGCGGCATCTCGGCCGATCCATTTGCTGGACACGACAGCGAGGTGCGAAACGCACTGTCGGCAATGTCGGGGGAAGCCGGTTTCGCACAACTTCCCGCTGTCGAGAAAGCGAATATGCTCCTGCGTCTAGGTCTACGACGCCAGCAACAACGCGACTACGAAGGCGCACTACGTCTCTATGACGCGGGTCTGCTATATCTACCCAATTCAGATTCCCTCCTCGTAGCCAGAGGAAACGCCCTGCTGCTCTTGAAGCGCCCCAGTGAAGCGCTCGCCGCTGCGGATCACGCCATCGGATCTAATTCAGGAAACGTCGAGGCATACGAAGTACGCGGCCTGGCTCACGAGAAGATGCTGCAGTTCGCGCCCGCGCGCGACGCCTATAGTCAAGCGCTGTCCATTGCCCCTACACGAGTGCGTACGTTACGAGCTCGAGCACGTGCCAAGCTGGAACTTAAAGCGTATCGAGAAGCGATCGCTGACTGCGACGCAGCGCTAGATCTCGGCGATCATTCCGCATGGGTCTATTTTTATCGTGCCGTCGGTCACTCTCAATTGGATGAAAATGAAGCGACGATTGCCGATCTCACTTCCGCCATCGGTCGCGATTCTGCGTTTGCCCTCGCTTACTATAGCCGCGGAGCAACCTATCTTCGGCTTGGGAACGCGGAGTCCGCTCGCCAGGATTTCTCAACCGTGCTGGGCTTCTGGCCCCACCACGCGCAGACGTACGTGATGCGTGGGCGTAGCGAGGTAAGCAGCGATCAACTGGACCTCGCGCTACACGACTTCTCCGCCGCAATTCGCGAAAATGCACAGTATGCCGACGCTTGGTACTGGCGCGCGAAGGTTCAGTATCGGAAGCAGCAATACGGCAAGGCGATCGAAGACGATAGCGTTGCGATCAACCTCGATCCGAAACTGGCAAGTCCTCTAATCGATCGGGGTAACGCGTATGCAGCGACGGATCGGTACAGCGAAGCCATAGCCGACTATTCGATGGCCAAGCAGCTTGATACGGAGAACTTCGCTGCTTACACCAATCGTGCAATTGCCTATCGAAAGACACGCGAATATATCAACGCATTGGCCGATTACACAGCGGCGCTTCGGTTCCCGTCGACGCCGAAAAGGCAGGCATACGCATACTCGGGACGAGCATCAGTAGACGAGTCTCTGGGCCGAATGGAGAAAGCAGTGGCCGATCTGAGCAAGGCTATCGATCTTCAGCCCGACGATCCCGACCTCTACCGCTCACGCGCGTTGGACTACGAGCAGCTCGATGATTGGCTGAAGGCAATCGCGGACTTGACGAAGGAAATTGACCTCAGTCCCGACAATGCAACCGCCTACCGGATTCGAGGGGACGATCTAGTCTGGATCGACGCAGACACACAAGCCTTCGCCGACTATGCACAAGCGCTCAAGCTGCGCCCGAATCATGTCGGCGCGGTACTAAGCCTTGCTCAATTGCACTTCTTTCGCGCCGAGTTTTCCAAATCCATTGAGGCATTTACGGAATACGAGCAAATCAAGGGCGACAACGAATGGTACCCGTATGCCATCATCTGGCGGCACCTTGCCGCCACACGAATCAATGTAGATGATTCGAAACAACTGGACGAGGTAACCCGAGCGTTGACAAGCCGCGATTGGCCATATCCGATCGTAGAGTACGTTCTCGGCCGTATGGACGAAGCTACGCTTCTTCAGCATGCCCAAACCGGAGATGCACCGACGATACGGAATCAGACATGCGAAGCGAACGTCTATATCGGCGAGCGATTGTTGGGAAACAATGAAACAGGCGCGGCCCAGCCGTGGTTCACCAAAGCCGAGAATGAGTGTCCCAAAAACTTTCTCGAGCGGCAGATGGCGAGAAGAGAATTACGCCGACTACAAGCTCAACCCAAATGAGCTTGGTGGAATGAGAACACGATGCGCGACCCGACTCGAAGTTGACGACACGGCGACGAAGTTGTCACTTCTCCTCTGCATGTCCCGAAGCAGACGCGCGAGCTGCTGCCTGCCCTCGATGTTCAGTTCGCTTTTCCCATCGCACCGGTACGACCGCACGATTTCGATCTCGTGCGCCTTCGCGAATTCGGCGACGAACTGGTCCCGATCTTCAGTCGAGTAACGCCGATGGTCGGTCGACATGCGCGTGTACTGCACAACCGGATTCGTCGCGTCAGTTGTTGCTTGATCACCGGTGATTGAGTTCCGCATGATCGCGCTCCAACGAGCGACATTGACTGCCCATCGTTCGACGAATCAATGACAGTTTGATGTCCGCTCCAGGCGTCTTCGGGCAATCAATCGTTCAGTAAAACGAATAAAATGGAGGGGCGAATCTAGAAATTTTTAAATACATATCACTTCCCTGAGCCTGGCCGGTTGAGGCCGCTTCGCCGCTGCACTCCCGCATCGGCGCACCTCGCTCAGGAAACCTCGTGAACCCTACCCTCTACACTGCCGTGCTGATCGCACTGGCACTTGTTCTTGTCTCGATGTTTGGCTTCGGCTTCTATTGGCTCGCCACCAAGGACAGACGATCCGCCCCCGAAACACCGCCCCCACCCTCGCGCTCCTTCGCAACCGTCGATGGTGAACTTGACGAATGGGAAGCACATGCGCCGTATCCCGACCATGCGCTTGATGCCCTTCATGATTTCGCTCCGGCATCGTCGAGTTCTGTCGGGCCGTCTCGCACATCGTTTACTTCACCAGAGTACGACGAACACTATTTCCGATCTGTACCGCCCTCCCCCGAGACGCCGCGCGCGCCGCCAACGTCATCGACCGCCTCCGACTACTTCTCTTACGCGCCCCAGCAGCAGACGCCGGAACCTTCTTCGTCCGGCGATTCACTCAGATGCCCTCATTGCGGCTCCTCGCACATCGACACGCTCAATGTCGGTCGCAGGGCTGGTAGCGCGATCGGCAGCGTAGCCGGTGCGACCAGCGGTTTTGCCATGGCGTTGTCCGGTGCCGAAGCTGGTGCAGCAGTTGGCGCGATCGGCGGACCGGTTGGCGCTGTGTTCGGCGGACTGGCAGGTGCTGTCGTGGCCGGCCTGCTCGGCAGCGCAGCCGGTTCCGTCGCCGGCTCCGCTGTCGGCGGCGTACTGGACGACAACGTGCTCGACAACTATCGGTGCCAGTCGTGCGGCCACTGCTTCGGCTCCACACTTCGTTGAACGGCATCGTGCCATCTCTTCCGCTCAACGTAGCGCGACCGCCGATTAGCCGGATGTCCAACAAGCGTCGACGCGCAGTCGGCGCAGTAACGTCCCGACGCGTTCGCCCATTCTCAGGAAATCAACCATGCCCTCTCCCCTCGATTACCTCGCCGCCTTTGCACTCGCATTCGTGGGCGGCGCACTCGTGGCCGCGTGCCACTGCAAATACATCCGAAAGATCCGCAAGGAGGTCCCGGCCCATGCATGATCATTCCCCGTTCGACGACGAGGAATTCGGCACTACCCACTCGTCACGATCGGACGCCACTGCATCCGCGCACTACCGCCCGGGCGCAGGGCCAATCTATCCGTGTCCGACATGCCAGTCACCCCGAACGGAGCCTCGCCATGTCGCCCGTCGAATCGGTGGGACTATCGGTGCAGCGGCCGGCGCAACCGGCGCCGTCGCTATCGCCTTGTCTGGCGCGGAAGCCGGTGCAACGGCTGGATTGATCGCAGGTCCGATCGGCTCGGCATGCGGTGGTGTGGCCGGTGCGATCCTCGCCGGCCTGATCGCCGGCGCGGCTGGTTGTGCAACCGGGGCCGCCTTTGGCGAAGCCGTCGACCAAAAGATCCTCGACAACTGGCGATGCCTCGCCTGCGGGCGCACCTTCAGCATCCAGCCCCGCTAATTCTCCGTTCGCGTCATTCCCCTCACTGATTTCGTTCCGCTCGGCCTCGGCCGGGCTTTATGCACTGTGATTTTTGAATAGGAGTTTCTCATGCATCTCGTCCAATCGATGGCCTATGTCGGCGCCGAACCCTGGCACGGCCTTGGCAACAAGCTCGCCCCCAAACAACCGCTCGAAGTCTGGGCGAAAGCCGCCGGCATGGACTGGCGAATCGAAGAAGCCGAAGTGCGTTTCGTCGCTGCGGGCAATCGTAGTCTCGGTTCGATCCACGCATTTCCCGAACAGAAGGTGCTGTACCGATCCGACAACAAGGCACCGTTGTCCGTCGTGTCGGCGCGCTATCAGGTCGTGCAGCCTGAAGAGATTCTGGAGTTCTATCGCGATCTGACGGAGATCGGCGGGTTCCACCTCGAGACGGCTGGTGTGTTGAAAGAAGGTCGCAAGCTCTGGGCGCTCGCACGCACGGGTCAGTCCGCCAGCCTCAAGGGCAAGGATGAGGTCAACGGCTACCTCCTGCTCGCGACGGCCTGCGACGGCACGCTCGCCACCACGGCGCAATTCACGTCAGTTCGTGTGGTGTGCAATAACACCTTGCAAATCGCCCTGGGGAACAGTGCCGGCGCGATCAAGGTGTCGCACCGCTCTCAGTTTGACGCCACCGCCGTGAAGCGCCAGCTCGGCATCGCCGTCTCCACCTGGGATGCTTTCATGGTTCGCACCAAGGCGCTCTCCGAACGCAAGGTGGCAGACGCTGCGGCCGAAGCGTTTCTGCGCCGCGTGCTGACCTACTCGACCGCAAATCTCCCTGATCGCGACACGGTTGCCGTCAACGAGCGCGCGATCAAGGCAGTGGGCCAGCTTTATGCCGGACGAGGAAAAGGCTCGGATCTGGCGTCTGCGTCGGGTACGGCGTGGGGATTGCTCAACGCAGTCACCGAGTACGTGGATCATCATCGCCGCGCACGTAGCGATGATCACCGCCTCGATGCAGCCTGGTTCGGCGCGGGTGCGACGCTCAAGGAACGTGCCTGGGACGAGGCGATGAAGCTTGTCGCATGACCAAGCCGACCTCGCCTCTGGCCGTCGACATGCGCATTCAGATTCCGCGTGGAACCGGGTTACGGTTCGGTGGACGCTACGCCACGATCCTGCAAATCAAGCCCCAAGGTACGACTGTCCACCTCGGAAACGGCAAGCTCGTAACCTTCGCAGGCGACGCGTTGCAAGACGCATTCCGACGTACCCGTTCGACATAGTTTCCGCCCCTCCCATATTTCCCTACCTTTGGCCCGGTCAGATTCGTCTGCCGGGCCTTCTTATTTTGCGAGGTTCCATGAACACCCCTCACCCCGAGCCACCACGTACACCTAGGCCCGCGCTGAAGCTCGTCAAGACGCAGGACCTGAGCCGCGACGATTGGCTTGCCGTTCGTCGTACCGGCATCGGTGGCTCCGACGCCGCCGCCGCTGTCGGGCTCAATCCGTACATGAGCGCGCTGGAATTGTGGCTCGACAAAACCGGGCGCGCAGATGGTCTCCCCCGCCCTGATCCCGCCGATACAACGTCCCCGACGTATTGGGGAACACTGTTGGAGCCGATCGTCGCGGCCGTCTACACCCAGCAGACCGGCAACAAGGTCCGCAAGGTCAACGCGGTGCTGCGTCATCCGTCGATCCCCTGGATGCTCGCCAACATCGATCGCGAGGTCGTCGGTGTGCCGGACATTCAGATTCTGGAATGCAAGACGGCCGGCGAGTTCGGTGCGCGGCTCTGGCGAGAAGGCGTCCCCGAATACGTGCAGATACAGGTTCAACACCAGTTGGCTGTCACCGGCAAGTCTGCCGCACACGTCGCCGTGCTGCTCTGCGGACAGGCTCTGGAAGTCCATCGGATCGATCGTGACGACGCGTTGATCGGTCGGCTCATCGAACTGGAAGCGCGGTTCTGGCGGTTCGTGGAGACCGACACGCCGCCACCCGCCGATGGATCGGAATCAGCCGATCGTGCGCTGCGCCACCTGTATCCCGGCAATGGGGAAACGATCGACTTCAGCGACGACCACCGATTGTCGTCCGTGTTCGCAGATCTGGTCGCGGTACGGGCCGAAATCGAGACGCGTCAGCAGCTCGAGGCGCAGTTCAAACAAACGATCCAGCAAGCCATGGGTGACGCAATCCGGGCCGTATTCGAAACCGGCACCGTGTCGTTCAAGCGCAGCAAGGATTCGTCCGGAGTCGACCTGGCTCGCCTGCTGGCTGATCACCCCGAGTTTGGAACGCAGTACGCGACCTCGAAGCCGGGTTCCCGGCGATTTCTTGTTTCTACCTGACAGGAGTCCGATCGTGGCTCAACGCATGACAAATCTCGAATGCCTAACCGACATCATGGAGTTTTCGCGGTACGGCGCACTTGCGCAAGCGTTCGTGATGGATGTGCTCAGCAAACACGCTGAACACATCGCCAAGCTCCCACTCGACGAGTTGCACGAACAGCTCGGCGATCACCCACTGGTTAGCGCACGGGCCTGGCACGGCGTCGCTCAGGAGATCCACACGAAGCTCGACGCACACTTTTCCCGGTAGTCAGCGCAGCGCTCGCAGTTCGCTCCTCCCCTTTTCTATTCTGAGGACCACCATGCTCAAAGGTCTTGCCATCACGCCGCCCGTTGTCGGGCGCATCTCCATCGGGCGCATCGTCGAGAAGAACGGCAAACGTCTGCCCGAGAAAGACGACCAGTTCACGCTCACCACGCAAGTCCAGCAGCGCGGCGAATGGATGCTGCACCCGCTGAACGAAACGCTGCGCAAGGCAACGGCCGGCAAGCTGCGCGCAATTCCGATCCGTGTGCTGTTCAACGATCCGGATCTCAACCTGCGAGCCGAGTACTCGCTGTTCGATCGCGATACCGGGCGGCCCGTGTGTGTCGGCAACGGAGAACAGTGTCGACGTGTCACCGACGCCGGTATCGAATCGTTACCCTGCCCCTCGCCTGATGGCTGCACGTTCGGCCGTCAGGGCAATTGCAAGCCCTATGGACGCTTGAATGTCATTGTCGGGGACGATGACGAGATGGGTTCGTTCATCTTCCGCACCACGTCCTATAACAGTATCCGGACGCTGGCCGCGCGTCTGCATTACTTCCGGGCCGTCTCAGGAAATCTGCTTGCCTGCCTCCCACTGGAACTGAAGCTGCGCGGCAAGTCGACGACGCAGAGCTACAGATCTGCCATCTACTACGTCGACCTCGGTGTGCGTTCAGGGAGCAAGCTTGAACAGGCGTTGATCGAGGCGAAGGAACTGGACACGCGTCGCCGCGCGGCTGGCTTCGATCAAGCGGCGCTCGATGCGGCAGCGCGGCTCGGTTTCGCCAACGGTGCGTTCGAAGACAGTCCGGACGAACAGGCGGCCGTGGTCGAAGAATTCTATCCAGATACGACCAGCCCCGAAACCGGTGACGGCCACAGCGACGACACGACCGGAACGCCACCATCGACGTTGCGAGACAAACTCGAACGCAAGGCCGCGCTGCTCGGCG
The DNA here is from genome assembly GCF_009362305.1 of Burkholderia sp. BE17. Taxonomy (NCBI): domain Bacteria; kingdom Pseudomonadati; phylum Pseudomonadota; class Betaproteobacteria; order Burkholderiales; family Burkholderiaceae; genus Burkholderia; species Burkholderia sp. BE17. The sequence continues at coordinate 45,425 of NZ_WHNU01000019.1, read as the reverse complement.
GCAAGGCGGCATGAACACGCGCCGCTGGGCGTTCGTTCTGGCGATCGGCGCAACCACCACCGCGCTCTGTCTGTCGGTGCTCGCCGGCTGGCAACGCGGCGGATCGCTCCCCGAGCGGCTCGTCTGGGTCGCGATTGGCCTGGTGCTTGTCGTGAGCGCGCACCTGTTACCCGCACTCCTCCGGGGCACGCCGTTCGTTGTCCGCTGTATAGGTAGCGTGTTATGGGGCACGTGTTTGGCGACGGCTTGCTTCGGTCACGCGCAGTTCTTCGTGACGGCGCAGCAGCATGCCGGGGAGCAACGCGCGGCGGCGGTGACAGTACCGACACCGACGCCGTCGCGTAGCCTGACGGCTGTCATGGCAGAGCGCGCGAGCATCTCGGCGCAACTTGCCACGGCGAACGCTCGTTACTGCGTCGGCAATTGCGCAACGCTGGACGCGCGCCGAACGACGCTCGGTGCGCGACTCGATGCGCTGAACGCCGAAGCCGATGAGTTGCGGCGCCAGCAGGCCGCTGCGGATCGCGTCACGGTACAACGTGACGCGTTACGCGTCGATCCAGTCACGTCGCGACTCGCCGCGTTACTCGGTACGACTGCCACGAGGGTCGATCTGCTGACGGGGCTCGCGTTCGCCGCTGTGCTCGAAGGCGTCGCCTGTCTGTTGTGGACCGTCGCGCTTCGGTTGCCGTTACCGAAGCCGTTACCCAACGTGACTGACATTTCGCCATCGGCAGTCACGGCGACGCCAGCCGTGACGCCGCCTGCCGTCGCGCCAGTCACGAACGCCACTGACATGACTCAGCCGGTAGTCATGCCCGTCACAGTGAGTCACGACGACGAGACCGTTAGTCGCAATTCCGTAACGCCGAGTCACGACCGGACGAGCGGCGGTCATGCGCCACGCGACGCCCCGGTCACGTCGTTACCGGCGACGGCTCCCATTGACGACCACCTGTCGCGACTCCTCCGGGATGTCGCGGCCGGTCTCGTCCGTCCCACGGTCGCGGATATACGCCGCCATTGTGGGTGTTCGCAATCGCGCGCGGCGGAATTGCGCCGCCAACTTGCAGAACTCTCCTCAACGGCATAGAGCCGGGCCTCGCGCCCGGCTTTTTCTTGTCACTCATTCCACTTCATTTCTGTCATGCGCCATGGACTCGACCACACTCGTTCCAAGTATCAGCATCTTGAACCTCGCCAACCAGCGCGTCGCCGTCGTCGAACGCGTGCGCGCCGCCCTCGATCTACTCGGCGAAGCTCAGCAACTCGCCAAGGCTGCGCATCTCGGATTCCCCCGTCTCGTGCTCGATGAAAGCTACGGTTGCCGCGGCCGGCCCACTGTTACCGGAGACTATGCGAAACGCGACGAAGCGGAAGCCGCCATGGTGCGTCTTATCGACGTGCGCGGCTGGGATTACCTGCTGTCGGAATCGGGCCTGCGCACCTTCATGGACGCCAAGGCTCGCGACCAGTGGAGCAACCAGATCGCCGAAGGCGACGTGCCCGAATTGACCGCCGCCAATATCGAAGCGACGTTCGCACAGCTCTACGGTGCACGCGGCGACATGTTCGAGCGCGGCGTGCTTCAGTGCTTCCGGCGACTATCGTGGGACTACAAGACCAATCAGCCGTTCAAGTTCGGCAAACGGATCATCGTGAAGTATCTGCTCTCGCAGGGCAGTACGAATCACCGAACCACCGATGAACTCGACGATCTCATTCGCGTGTTCAGCGTGCTCGACCGTCAACCCGAGCCAGATCACCGGCACGGCGCGTACTGCCTCATCGCGGACGCCAAGCGTGCGCGGCACACCGAGGTCGAGAACGCCTACTTCCACCTGCGCTGGTTCAAGAACGGTAACGGCCATCTCACCTTCAAGCGCGCCGATCTGGTCGACCAAATGAACAAGATCCTCGCGAAGCATTACCCGAACGCGCTCGCATCCGAGGCGCGGTAGTGCCGGGACGCGTCCTGCGTCTCGTCTTTCCCTTTTCCATTCAGCGAACTCGGTATCCGGTTCATCCGGAGGCCCGTGCTCGTCCATTACCTGGAGTCTGTTGTGAATCTGCCCTCCACCCTCCACGCCGGTCCGCGCTTCAAGCTCGGCCGGATCTTCGCGACGCCGGCTGCACTGGAAGTCCTTGGCGACGCGCGTGTCTCGATTATCGATCTGCTGATCCGTCACGTTCGTGGCGACTGGGGCGATCTGTCCGAATCCGATCGCCAGCAAAACGAGTTGTCGATCGACGCAGGGCTACGCCTGCTGTCCAGCTACGTCCTGCCCGGCGGGCAAACCGTCTGGGTCATCACCGAATGGGATCGGTCCTCAACCACGTTCCTGTTGCCGGGCGACTACTGACATGTTGATCCAGAAATTCCATCCGAACGTCCGGCTCGGCCAGCAACCCACCATCGCCGACTCGGGTAATCCGCTCTTCAGCCGACAAGGACATTGGGACGGCGGCAGTAGTCTGCATTGCGTCGCGATGGCGCTCGCATTGCTCGGCAAGCTGACCGATCCCGTGTACCTGCCGTATCACGCGAGCGGCACCGAGCGAGCCGTATGGGACCATGCATGGCGCCAGTATCTGCACGGGCTCACGCTGTCGGAACTGGCGAGCTTCGTGGCCGAACTGAACTTGGGTGTGCAGCCGACGATCCGCTCCGGACGGGATGACGACATTCTGCGCTTCGGCTCACGCGAACTGCACGCTGGTCGACCGGTCGTCGTGGGATGGCGACAACGCCATCCGGTGAAGTGGCACGCTGCGCTTGCGGTCGGCGTTGAGGGACACCAAACCAGAAAAGCTTTCGAACCATGCGCGCTATTGCTGCTCGATCCTGCCGGGGACGCGCCAGGTCTGTCGGGATTCAATGCCCGTCTCGAGCGGCATGCCACCGAACAGGTTCGCTATCGATCTCAGGCCGCCGCACGGGCGGTCACGCTCGAAGGCGCCGTATCGATCCGCCCCCTTGTCGACACAGCCACCGACGTTAGGTGATTGGCTCGGGGCGCAGCCACCCGACGGCAATGGATTCGAACTGCCGCACGTAAGAGAAGGTGCTGCAAAAAACCCCGGCGACAGCAGGACCGTGGCCGGGGTAAGCAACCGTCCGTACTCAGGCACGAGGTGGACGTAGAGGTAGTCTAGGATTCGGCCTCTACCCACCAAATAGTGGAAAACGATCATTTAAAACGACGATTAAGTCGCATTGAGAACGAATCCTATCCCGACAACGGCCATCGCCGTCAACGAAGCCGCTGGCGCTTGATCTCCGGCGGAGTCGCAGCATTCGCGCGGCGCTCGCCAGTGGGCTTCAGCGACACGCCGTCCAATGTGGCGAATAGCTCCGCCAACGTCACGTTCAGCGAATAGCAGATGTTCGCAAGCGTTTCGATCGATGGGTTCGCGATGCCCCGCTCGATGGCTGAAATGTACGTGCGATCGACGAGCGCCTCGAAGGCGAGCGTTTCCTGGGACTTTTCGGCCGCATGCCGGCATTCCTTGATCCGCTTGCCGAGGGCAATCGAGATCGGCGCCGGGCGAGCAGCGGGTGTGGTTGAGCGCTTGGCAGTCATGGCGTGCAGGATGCCCACCCGTCGACTGATTCACGACGCTGTATACACTACGTTATTGGCGGCGTTTACTCTACAATCACACCGCTATTGATCTCCGATGGGTGACGTTGTCCTCTGCCGCTACGCGGCCGAGCGAATCATCACGCCCCGATTTGTAGAGTAAACACGACAAAGCACACGGTAGCTGACAAAAACAACCATGACCAAAACCCTTTCAGCGCCGGCCACGGCGGCGGCCGGCACGCTCGTCTACCGGCCCGACATTGACGGCCTGCGCGCCGCCGCTGTGCTCGCCGTCGTACTGTTTCATGCCTTTCCGGCCGCGCTGCCCGGCGGCTTCGTCGGCGTCGACGTTTTCTTCGTCATTTCCGGCTATCTGATCACCGGCATCCTGCTATCCGACCTAGGGACAGACCGATTCTCCTTCCGCCATTTCTACGCACGCAGAATCCGCCGGATCTTCCCGGCATTGGTCGTCGTACTGCTCGCGACCTACGGGATGGGCTGGTTCAGCCTCTACGGCGACGAATATCGCGAACTGGCAAAGCACATCGTCGCAGGCGCCGGATTCGTCTCGAACTGGGCATCGTGGACCGAAGCCGGGTATTTCGACCAGGCGGCACAAGCTAAGCCGCTGCTGCATCTCTGGTCTCTCGGCGTCGAGGAACAGTTCTACATCCTCTGGCCCGTCGTCATTTGGGCTGCATATCGGGCCAGATGCGCGGGTCGGGTATGTGCCGTCATGGGGCTGGCCTCGTTCGTCGCGAACATCGCCCTCATTCCCCACCATCCGACCGCCGCTTTCTACTGGCCGGTCAGCCGCATGTGGGAACTGCTAGCCGGCGCGACGCTGGCAATCAGCGCCGCGCGTGTCCGACATGGCGGAGGCTGGCCCCATGTGCTGTCGGTGGCGGGCGCGCTGTTGTGCCTCGCGTCAGTCGTGTTCGTGAATCCCCAAGCTGCGTTTCCGGGATCGTGGGCGCTGTTGCCCGTCGCCGGCGCGGTCGGGCTCATCGCCGCCGGTCGAGACGGCTGGATCAACCGGCACGTGCTCGCGCGCCCAGTATCGGTCTGGTTCGGCAAGATCAGTTACGCGCTGTACCTGTGGCACTGGCCGCTGCTGTCGTTCGCGTTCATCGTAGCGGGTCGGACGCCCTCGTCGGCCGTGCGATGCGCGTTGCTGATCATCGCCGTCGTGCTGGCGTGGTTGACGACCGCCATCATCGAACGGCCAATCCGTTTCGGGCCTGCCAAGCGTTGGAAGCTCATCGCGCCGTGCCTGCTGATGATCGGCGTCGTCTATCTCGGCGGCATGACGTATGTGCGCGGGGGTCTCGGCTTTCGCAAGGGCTACAGTCCGGATGCCGACGTGTCCACCGCCAAGCTCGGCGCGGGTCATGAGTTCGTCAACGCCATGTGCGGCGTGTCGCCCGACGAACAGCAATTGTTTCCGTTCTGCGCGACCGACAAGCGCGTGCGCTCCCATTTCGCCGTGTGGGGCGACAGCAAAGCCGACGCGCTGTATTGGGGACTCGTGCGTGAATCGGCGCCCGGCGAAGGCTGGACGCTGATCGCGCGTCCGAGCTGCGCCCCGATGGCGGACGTCTGGCGCATGTCGTCGAACGCCGGCGACGACCCGGCGTTGTGCCGTGACGCCAACTCCGTAGCGCTTCGCATGCTGCTGGACACACCGGAACTCAAGACGGTCGTGCTCGTCATGACGGATCGCGACGTGATCGGCCAGACCTTCACCGATCGCGACCAGAACAGGCCACGCCCAACCGCTGCGCTCGCTGGGCTCGACCGGGCCGTGACGGCACTTGAGCGGGCCGGCCGGCGCGTCGCACTGGTCCTCGACAACCCGCGTCTGCGCGATCCGCGACAGTGCATGGATCGTCGGCTGCTCGCGTGGCCGTTCGTTCGGTATGCGCTCGGCGTGACCGACATGAGCGCGGCGCAACGCTGCGCGATCGGCTACCGCGAACACATCACGCGCATGACCCCGTTCATTGCGCTCGTCGACGAACTGAAGCGTCGACATCCAGCGGTACTCGTCTACGACCCGGCAAATGCGCTGTGCGACGCGAAGCGCGATGTCTGCCCGATGACGCTAGACCGGCAGTACCTCTATAGCTACGGCGATCACCTATCCGACTACGGAAATGGGCTCGTCGCCAAGCAGTTTCTGCCGCTCCTGCGCCGCTGACCGGTTGTCATTCAACTGTCCGCATGCTCGCGCGGCGTTCAGCGCCTGTGGTTCTGGCACACAGCAGCCTCGGATTGCCAGAACCCTTTCGCCGACCGGTTCGCCGGTCGGCATTTTTTATCCCGGTTCTCCAGCAGACGCCGGACGCCACAAAACGCCCACAACTTCACCACTGCTTCAACAGGAAACGAAATCATGAAGAACAGACGCCATCCGGGAATCACACACGTTGCGTTGTGCGCCGCCACGACCGCCATCCTTTCGGCGTGTGGACACAGCACGCCTTCGGAAAACGATGCGAAGCAGGCCGTCACGAACACGCTTGGGGACTGCAAGTACTTCGAGCTCACGGGCTTCCAGAAGGTAAACGGTATTCCGGGCGACACCAGCAACGACTACCGCGTCGACGTGAAGTACACGGTTCGCATGTCGCCCGACAGCGACGTTAAAGACCGGGTGAAGCAATGGAGCGCGCTTTACGATCGCTATCAATCGATAAAAGCCGACGCCGAACGGAAGTCGACGGATTTCTACAGCCGGAAGCAGGCCTATGTCGACGCCAACGCGAGCGATCTGGATGCAGGACGCACGTTCGAACAGCAGCATCAGGACGAGTACAAGCCGATGATCGACGAAGGGATCGAGGTCGGCAATCTGGCTAGCCAGGTGAATCAGATCAACCCCGCCAGCTTCTTCCAGGGTCGCATCCGGCAGACGTGTCCCAACGTCAGTTACCAGTTTTTCAGCAACTTTTTCAAGGGAAAGTGGGCGGATCTCGGCAACGACGTCGACGTGGAGTTCACTCAGACGCTCGACATGGTCAAGACCGACAACGGATGGCAAGCTGCCCGGTAACGACCGGCATTCCATCCTGCGGCGATAGGAGTTCGTTGCCGTTATCCAGGAACAACCATAAAAGACAATCTGAAACGATGGGTTCGCAACGAACCAACCTCGCCCCCACTGAACCGCTGCACGTCGCGGCAGCAGCGCTGCTTCAACTGGCCGGTGAAACGGCTCGGGCAAGCGCGACCCCGCCGTGGGGCCGCAAACATGCGCTCGAGCTGGTCGACACCTGCTCTCGCTTTCTTTGGCACACGGCTTCGCGCAGCAGGATTGGTTGCGCAAAAAGCTGATCACCGGTACCTGTACCAGGCGTACACGGCTGCTGGCTGAAGTTGCTTTCGAAGATGTTCCGGCATCAGCGTTGCTCGATGCCATCCGACGGTCGGGCTTCCATTTCAGCGAATAGCTTCGATTCCAGCTCAGGTATGTATCGAGTGCGTACCATGCGAGCCCGATCGACGAGGGGCATAGACGTGCGTGCCTCATGGCACGCACGTCGGGTCCGCGTCGGAACTGCTTCTTTTTTTGGCTGTTGGAAAAGTTTGTTGCGCAATCGAGCGACCGTCATCCAATTGACGAGCCCCAGAACCACCTCCCGGGCCGACGATCCAGGTGCATCTCTGGGCTTGCGTCGCAGCAAGCCAACCGGTATTACTGAGCGCCCAGAAACCAGCGCACCCAATCAACACTTCGCTCGATTCCGTCGACCGTCCAAACGTACGTGCCGAGTTCTGGATCGAAAAAGACATCGACCACCGATGTTCCAACCGACGCCGTAGCACCACGTATTCGTCTGGTACTACCGTCCAGATTGATGACCGTGATTCCCGTACGAGCTGTGGCCGACAGCGCCTCTACCGTTGGAGCGTTCATCGGGAACCCCTTCGATTTGGAAACGCGTTGAAATGGCGGAAGCTTTCAAGATAGTCGACGAACTGGCATTCGGCAAAGAGCCGATGACCTTCGTCTATCGATCCCGCAGTCCGCAACGCGAAGTCGCTCCACATCGGAAACACGGTGGACACGCGACCCCGGCCTCTTGCCCAGATCCATGCGCTGATAGAATCGCGTTCGCCCTCCGCCAAGCCCCGAACAATCATGGATTACCGCGTCTCGTACAAGCATAGCCTGCGACAGGCACCGGACGATTTCATCGGCCAGGTCGCCGCGCAATTGATCACCGACGTCCCCGCCAACATTCCGCGCGCCCTATTGCCTGAATACATCGCGGACGCAATCCTCGACCGGCTCGTCCATCAGGCGCACAAGCTGCCGTCGAAAGGCGAATCGATGCGAAAGACCAACGCGCAGTCCTCCGCATCCTGATCGTAATCACCTTCGCTATAATCCATTGACCGCGCAACACCACCTTCCACACTGATCACGTTCGCCGGAACGGCTGATCACCATCACCAAAATCCGCAGCATGCCAAGTGAAGGAGCCAATTTTTGACTTTGACGATTTTTGACAACGTCACACTCGGCCTCGGGGTAATGTTGGCTTATCCAGCTTGATATGATCACGTCCCCCAAACTCCTCGCAGGAACGGACGGGACGCCTCAAGGACATCGTGCAGCGATGGAATGATTGACAGTTTCCATTGCTTGCCTATATGAAAGCACAGCGAATATTCATGAACCGCCGATTCAAATCATGGTTGTTGGCTCTGGCAATCGGCGCTGCAGTTGCGGGCATTGTGGCATCACTAAATCTGGTGCTTGCGGCCCCAGAACTGCCCCAGCCAAGTTGGTTAATCGAATGTCACATAGCGTGTGCGTTCTTCGGCGCGCTTGCCGCCACTCGTTTCATTCAGGGGACCCCGTCCGCACTTCAGGGACCAACTTCCTCTACCACTACGGCACAAGGCGTTGTTATGGGGAATAGGACGGGCGTTGTAAATTTTGTCGTACCAGGGAATAGCAAATTCTTCTCACCCATCCGCTGCATCATGATTCTCTGCATCGTGCTGTGCCTCATGGCACAGTTCGTTCAGGCAGGTAAGGTGACCGACGGAGCGAGTGGCACGTCGACTGGCGGGAGCACACAAATTCGACGGTTAAGTACATGACGCCCATCGATGCTCGACGCCATGAGTCACGGGCAACAACAGACGGTCCCAAAGCAACGACCGATGTACGCAGCAGATCGATTTGCCAGACATCTGCGGTCTTCTGCCTCGTCCTGGGCGTCGCCTCGATCTGCGTAGGGCTCTACTGCCTGGTTCAAGCCCTCGACGCCTTCAATCTTCCGATGGCGTTCAAGGTGTGGCTCTCACGTGCGGTCGCCTCTATGGTAATGGGCTGGGTTCTCCTGCACATCGGCAGTAAGCGCATCGAAGCCTTTTAGCTCCGTCGAAAAATAGAAAATAAGACTTCGACCACCGGTTGTTTGGTGACTACTGTTCTCGAGTAGCCTCCTCTCACACAGGTTTCGGCGGCCGTTGTTTATCATCGCCAGATATATCGTCTGCTATGGAAAATCACTACCCTGCTGGCCCAGCAAACGTCCCTGCGGGTTTTACGCGCCCGAGCGCTTCATACAAACGCAAGGCCTGGCTAGCAGTTGCCGGGCTGATCACGTTCATCGTGTTGTACCTCGCGCTGACTGTCTGGTTTGCGTGGACTGGCATCAGTCGGCTGCTGGCGCTCAATGCGCATTCGAGTCCCCTCGACTTCCTGTTCTGCGCGTGCAGCCTGTTCCTGACAGCATTCCTCGTCAAGGCGCTGTTTTTTATCAAGAAAGGCGAGTATGCGGGCGTGCTCGAACTTAAACGCGCGGAGCAGCCGGATCTGTTCGCCTTTCTCGACAAGGTGGCGGACGACGCCGGCGCGCCACGCCCACACAAAGTATTTGCGAGCGGACGAGTCAATGCAGCGGTGTTCTACGATCTTTCGCTCATCAATCTGGTGTTTCCTTCGCGCAAGAATCTAGAGATCGGCCTGGGGCTGGTCAACATGCTCAACTTGAGCGAATTCAAGGCGGTCTGCGCGCACGAGTTTGGGCATTTTGCGCAGCGCTCGATGGCACTCGGGCGCTGGGTGTATACCACGCAGCAGATCGCGGCACATATCGTCGGCAAGCGAGACGCGCTGGACGGCTTTCTGCGACAACTGTCGCACTTTGACATTCGTGTCGCGTGGATCGGGTGGGGGCTGAGCCTCATCGTCTGGGCGCTGCGTTCGATCGTCGACACGGGATTCCGGCTGGTGATGATCGTTCAGCGTGCCCTGTCGCGAGAAATGGAGATGCAGGCCGACCTGGTAGCGGTGTCGCTCACCGGCAGCGATGCATTGATTCACGCACTGCACCAACTGCAGGTCGCCGACGACGCATGGGAGCGCGCCGTGGGCTTCGTACGTGGCGAAGTCGGCGCCGAACGTCCACCGCGCGACGTCTTTGTCGTGCAACGGGCGATTGCAACCCGGCTTGGGCAGATCTACAACGATCCGGCCTATGGCGAGCGACCGCAAGTGCCTGCCATCGACGCAGCGGCATTTCGCGTGTTTAAGGCAGAACTTGCACAGCCGCCTCGCATGTGGGCAACTCACCCCCAAAACCACGAGCGTGAAGAAAACGCCAAGCGCACGTACCTGGCTGCGCTCGAAGACACACGTAGTGCCTGGACCCTTTTTGATAACGCACCAGTCTTGCGCGAGAGCATGACTCAGGAACTGATCGGCGAGACCGAGCATGCCGTGGTCGAGCAGGACATCACATTGCAGCGGCTGGATGATCAATTCGCGATCGAGCAACTCAAGCCGCACTATCGTGGCATCTATCTGGGCTTCCCCACCACACGCCACGCTCGCCGTGCAGACGAGCTGTATGCAGAGGTGCAAGCGGACGGCACGCTCGATCCCGAAACCCTGTATCCGCCATCAATCAGCCAAGATCTGGAGGCCTTGCGTGCACTCGATCACGAGCACGCATTGCTGCGCTCGCTTCGGGACGGCGTGTATACGACCGCCGATGGTGTGATTCGACATCGAGGACGTATCCTTAAACACAGTGAGCTGCAATCAACTATCGATTCGGTTGGTGCCGAACGTGCCGAAATACGGGCTCGTTTGGCCACTCTGCTCAAGCGCATCCGTAGTCTGCACCAGGCCCATGCCGAACAACTGTCGCCGCAATGGCGGATCTATCTCATAGGGCTGTTACACGTATTGCACTATGCAAACCACGCCGAAGCCGAACTACGAGACGCACAAGCCACCCTCGCCCGCTGCTGGCAACGTGTGACTGCAACCGGGTCGATCAATGCACGAGGTGTAAAGGACGTGCTGAACGATGCCGAGGCCGTACAGCGCTCACTGAACAACCTGTTTCGCGCGGCACCCGACGTAAACCCGGGCGAACGAGTTTTGACGGAACTTGGCCAGCAAAGTTGGGCTGCTATGCTCGGCGATCTGGGCCTCGCCGGCCCGGTACGCGAGAACCTCAATGATTGGCTGCGCGTCGTAGACGGTTGGGTCAATCACACTGCGGGATGCCTCTCTCGGCTGGGCCGCGTCACGCTCGGTGAGCTTTTGTACACCGAGGCCAGCATTGCGGCAGCGACACGCGGCGCACCGCTGCCCAACGCACCGGCCACCGTCCCCGCCGCGCCTCCCGCTTACAACACGCTAGTCATCGATACCGAGCGCTCTCAACGGGTCGTGAACCCAGATTTCTGGGAACGCTTCCGTTCCGCGAACGGCCTTATTCCAGGATTCGCACGCGCCGCCGTGGCCGTAGGCATCGTCGGCGCGGTGCTGATATTTGGCTGGTCGATCGATACCGCCACGGTGTTCGTCTACAACCCGCTGGCGCGGTCGATCGTCGTCGACATTGACGGGCACCACCTCACACTTGAAGCTAATGCACATGCGAGCGTTGATGTTCATGCCGGGCGCGATATTGCCGTGTCTGCCCGGACACAGGACGGTGATCCTATTGAGGCGTTCCAAGTACCAGTCGACCGAGCCGAAAAGTCAATCGTGTACACCGTGGCAAGCGCCGCGCCATTGCATCAATGGACAGCGGTCTATGGCGTTGCCAGTGCGGCCCCGCCGCGGTTCTTGCCTCCGCAGCGTTGGCAGCCTGCCGAAACGGATGTGGTCTTCGCCGCACCGCCCGCGAGCATTAAGGGCAACGGCGGCGGTGGAATCCGGACCGTGCTCGAAGGGAGTGATGACGCCTCTCCCAACGATTTCATCGAACAATTGAAGGGAAACCCCGCTGCCGCACCCATGCTGCTTGCACACGTTCGTTTCGATGCGCCCGACAGCACACACTTGAATGACTGGCTAACCTTGGCAAGCAGCGTGCCAGGCTTTGGTGAAGCGCTGGCGGAACGCCGTGCGCGCTTCCCAATCGACGTGACAACCATGCGGTTTGAGCAGGACGCGAGTCAGGGCAAAGCCGCCCATGAAGCCGTCTGCGCACGGCAACGAGCAATGGCTGACAAGGCACCTGACCAGTCGGACCTTGCCTATCTCGTCGCTCGTTGCATACCTGACGGCCCCGATCAGGATGCCGCGTTTGAGGCGGGACGTCGACGTTGGCCTGATTCTGCGTGGTTTGCCAATGCAACTGGCTGGAATGCCAGCGCGCGAGGACACTACCGCGAAGCATTGGCTGACTACGAGGTCGCGTTGTCGGGCCCGCCGATTCTGAGGGACTCCGATGCCGTGGAATTGCTTCGCATGGCACGTCTGGTCAATTTAGAAACTGCAAAAGCTCGACAAACAATTCTTGCGCAACAATCCCCCACGGTTCGTTCCCTGTTGATGTATGAAGTGGACGAAGGAGCAGTCACCGATACGCGTGATCCGCTAGCACTGCTTGCACGTGGGAAATTGGATGAAGCTGAGTCAGCCTCCGTTGGTATGCCTACCCAAGCGCACGTGCTTCGTATGGCGGCGGCTTCATCCGGCGCGTCTTCAGTGCTGCGCTCACGAGCACAAAGCCTGGCTGCGGACGAGGGTATCGACGTGTATACGTCGATACTGGCGTTAGGCATGGGTGTTCCTTCGAACACCCATGCCGTCAAGACTATTCAAACAGCACTAGCTACACAGTACGGAATCCCGGACCTGTCGGCCCGCCTGGACCGTTTCCTCGCGCTCGCACGTCTCGGGGACGTTGCGGCGGCTACGCGCGTACTGGATGGTCTGCCCGTGGTATTGCGAGCGCAGGCGTTGGTCGCCGGTATATACGTAATGGGAGACCGCGCTCCCGACGAGTGGCGCAACTTTGCACGGCGCGCGCTTTTCGCGGTGGAGCGGCCATATTTGGGCTAAGTGACGCCGGTTGGACGGGTGTCACTTCGGTGCTATGAAAACGCGCCCTCTGAACCACTCCCGAGACACATGTATCGTCGGTGACATCCGTCGTGAGCCAGCCCCAAGTTTTACAAAGACAAGATGCCACTCCATAACAGACCAGCATTTCGTCGGCCAGCCGCCAGCCCATATGCGCGGGGGAGCTTTCGAAGTCGATTGACCGGCCTGCCTGAAAAAATTGGCAACGTACTAATCAACGGGGCAGGCTGGATCTTGCTCTTGCTATTCGTCACAGGGGGAGCCGATGGCGATCTTCCAACGTCCAAGAAGGGATGGCTCGCCCTTCTCGGTATCGTTATCGCCATTGCTGCAGTCATCGTGGTTGCCAAACACTTCGGCTGAAGGCGCGATGTCGAATCTGTATCCCAATACAAAGAAGCAATGTTGCCGCAAGCCTTGGCCGGGGACCGTCGACCAGGTGGCCAGCGAATAACGCACGTAGCCCATGACCGTCGTTGACAATGCCGTGCACAATTTCACGTAATCTTGATAGAAAGACAGATCGCCCCCACGCAGGATCGAAATGTGATTCATGAAACAGGCGATCTCAAAATTTGATATAAAATTTTTCAGTTTTCCGTTTCAATGATGGCGCTAACAAAAAATCTGTCATTTCTTCCCATGTCCTTAGCTGTTCTTCTCGTTGGATGCAGCGCCGTCGGCCAACCGATACAGGGACAAGACTTGCTATCGACCATTCCTGCCGACCCACATCAGATAGCCCCCCCCGCATTGGGTCGCTGCCGACATTGCTGAACCCAACCCCTATATTTCCAAGGAACTGGCAGGCAATATTTGGAAAATCGATACCGCCTCAGTCAAATACAAAGGGGGGTGGACATGGGTATGGGAACGATTCATCCCATCACCCAAGATGGGGACAGCCATCAATATTCAGGTTGCCGAAACATACCGGGGGATCAATTGTCAGACACGGGAGACGACCGAATGGCTCCATCGTTATCGGCGCATTGACGGGACATTTATCCGAGAAGGGGAAACGAATACGGATTGGGACTTGCACAAGATGCCGGCAATAGGAGGTCCGGATGCACGGGAAGTCGAGATCGTCTGTTCGCATATCCAAGGCGAGACCGTGCATTATCAAGCATTCAACGTTGGTAGCGGTATCCGGCTACGCGTCCCGAGCACCTGGACAGTCGTATCAGCAGCTCAGAAGGATCAAATGCACGCTGAGTTGAGGAGGTACATCGGGAACGAGGTAGATGCTGAGAACGCGGCCCCGCTTCTGTTTCAGGCGGTCAGTGGTCCTGGATGGGACGTGGAAGCCATAACGATCAACGTGAAAACTCCAGCCTCATTCAAGCCAAGTGACATCCGCCGCGTTGCCGCGCAACTTCCGCGCGCGCTGTCCGGTGAGATCGAGAAAAACATGCGGGAACTGCTGCAGCGCGTGGGCAGTCGACTGACGAGATTCGAAGGGACCAAGATTCAAGAATTCAATGGCCATCCCGCAGCGATCAGTTCATACGAGTACGCCAGGGACTCTAGCCGCAAACGCGGCCGACTGACGATTGTGTTCACGGATACGTCCGAGATTACGATTACGCAAAGTACTCCCGTCGAGCGCGGCGACGAAGCCATGGATCGCATGGATCGGATTCGCGATTCGATCTCGGTTCCATAGTCGGATCTGCTCATTCACCAAGTCGGTTGACTTGGGGACGTGGTCGAAGCTTCGTCCGAATGGGCGCTCGCGAAGAAATCGGGAGACTGCCCAGGGGGCGGGTTGCGGCCGCCTGAGACGCCGAACGCCGAAGCACCATCGTCGGTCGCTTATCGCCAACAAACAGTCTTTCGAAACCGTCACCGGAATCGTCGACTATCGACCGTGCTCTTATGACGGCAACTGCAACCAGCCCCCACTTGAGTCGGTATCAACGCACTGCGAAACCACTACAGACATGAAACGAGCTATCCTCTCCGTGATCCTCTTTATGTGTACCTCAGCTGCACACGCTGGACTCGATGTCACGGCATATAGTGGACTGGCGATTGTCGCATCCCCCGCTATGTCATCGGATGGAATACCACAAGGGAAAGATCAAGTTACATTCGATCCAGGTAATTTTCCTGGTCGCTTTCGTGGTCTCGAAGTTGGGAAGGTGTACCAGTTCACATCGTCCTTCGACTTCAGAGCCGGTTCCTATTCGGGCTACAACGCATGGAGAAACGAACTGGCAAAGCTAGCCGGATATCAGCCGAGCATGTCGGTCCGAAATAAGGCAGCTGAATTGAGATACGACGAAACGGTATGGAAACTCGACCATGGACCGTTCTGGGAGCTGATCGATTTTTCGGACGCAGAAGGTACGATTGGACCGGAAGTCTGCCGAAAGGTCTACCGAGACTTCGTTCAGTATCGCGATCAGGCATCACAAGTTTCCACACCTTACTTCTACGAGTCCTATCTCGACTGGATGAAGGCCTTCGAGATGTGCTCGAACAATGGCGCGATCATCTTTCACTAGAGAGTGGGTGGTAATCGGATACGCTCCGATTTTCCCGGAGCAAGAAACTTGACAAGCATGCTTTTTCGTTTTCTGGTGGGACTATCGATCGGTGCCGCATCCTGCTCTGCGGGCGCGTCCCCGCTCACTGAGGGTACCCCCGTCGTCTACAGCGATAGCTACGTGTGGTATCTGTCGGACCGGCTAGCAAATACAGCGATGAGCCAGCTCTTCATGCAATCTCTACCAGCGGATGCTGCACATCAATTTCAGTTCGAACTGGCTTTGCTGTACCACCACGGCCTCATTGCCTGTGACGGGCCGCTCAACCAAATTGCGGACGCCGTAAAGTTTTCGGCATTGGGAACATCCCAGGATAATGGAGTCGCGAATATGGACGATATCTTAAACGCATTGGGAAAGACGGACAGTCTGGTACAATCGATTCTGGAAGCATGGAATAACTCTGTCTTCCCAGAAATTTCTCGTGTTTTTCGGGCCCGCAGAGCCTCCACTGCACTCCCCAAATGCCTGAATCCGAACTACACTCCCCCTCGCCCTCAATAGTCAAGCCGCTCGAGCGCCCCTTAGCTGCATTTTCGTCGAGCATCGATCATGCTCGCGAAATCGTCGTGGCTGGCCTACGATGGCCAACTCCATATTGGTGTGACCTTGCGATCAGTTGGTTGGAACACGGTCTAGCCGTTGACGACGGGATAGACGACATACTGCGAGTAATTTCCCAGAACCGACGTTTCCCGCAGAGTCTTCGGCACCGCGCGTTTGCGCTACACGTACGATTTCTCGAGGCAAACGGCCTCGCTGAAGCTGGATAAATCGTTCGACGACGGATCAACAGGAGGAGATTGTCTTGATAACGCAGCTCGATCAATTCAGCGAGAAAATTGCTTCACTGCAACGTCAGTTGAACGACAAACGCTTTATAGATCTTCGCCTGTATCGGCGTGACGCGACCATCTATCAGCTGTCCAGCTCTGTCAATCACACAATTGGCTGCTGGTACAGTGAGAATTATCAACCGATCAGTGTCCTTATCGACCGAGGCAGAAGTTTCATGCGCGAGACTCCGGCTGCGAGACTCGAAGCCGCAGAGTATTACTCGCTTGCGGAAGAGTTCTTCAAGGTCATGCTATCCGCACTTGAGGTTATTCCAAATGCGGGGGCTTATGAAGATTGAAAAATATCGACTCAGGCTCATATCGGTGCAGATCGCCGCGATCGGCACAAATCTGGAGTCAATCCTTTTAATGAAAGATCGTCACATAGAGATATTCCCGTGAACATTGAGGAAATGGCCGTTCGATGTAGAGATCGGAAGTTGGATTTGCCAGACGTTGATACTGCATGCCACGTCGCGAATATCACAAGACTCGATTTCTTCGACGAACTCGCCCGTTGGCTTGCCATCGAGTTCCTTGAGGGACGGCGCGATTTCACGTTTTGCGATTGCGTAGCCAATTGCATGATGCCGCTCTCAGAGTGGAGCCTTACAGACTTTGCATGGTCCGTTTTCTACGCGTTCGATAATGGAGAGTTCTATCATAGTGAGGACTCGCGAGATGTCGATCCCGCGGAGAAATACACAAGACCGATGCTGATGCAAGCGTTAGCCGAACTGAAATGATCGTTTACGTGGGATGGGTACGAAGGACCGGAGATCGAAGAAGGCAACGAAATAGTTCAGGAGGAAATGAATGAATTGGCTGAAGCAGCTGCTCCGGCAGCCAGTCCCGTCGCCTGCGCCGTCCATATCGGACAGATTCCCATTGCCTTGGTCAGAGGGGCGGCCTGGCATCTACCGCTTTCTGTCGAGTTTTGCGGTTGTGGATGACCAATGTCTTCCCGACGCGGCTGCGACGTTGCCCGATGAGGAGTTACTGGCGATCCGACGTGGCACACAACTGCGATGGGCACCCGGAGCAATGGACGGCGCATTCGGTCATCACGCGGCGAGCGATGACAGCACACAGGTCGAGCGGGTAGTTGCCACGCTTGTGTCCGCGGCTGACACTCGATCGGCTGAAGCGGTCAAGAATTTCTACGACCTGATTGCCGGGGATGAAGCACTTCGCCTTGTCGATCCTTTGCTGACGTCGTTGCGGCAATCGCGGCCAACGGACCCCGAGCGTTTGCATGCCTTGGGTCGCTGGCTCGCCAGCGAAAGCCCGGATAGAGGTGCTGTCAAGATTGGTATTGCACTGCTCGGAATGTTGCAACCGCCTCGGGACATGGCGTTGCTTACCACTCTTGGTTTGCATGAGGAGTTCACGCTCTATGTCGCCGTGGCCCTCGGAAACACGTTGCCAGCCCCCGACAGGGAGGATGCCTGGTGGTCGCTGGCCAGGCGAGTGAACGGATGGGGGCGCATCCATTTAGTTGAGCGTCTGGCAAAGACTGAACGAAGCGATATCAAGGCTTGGATGCTGCGTGAAGGCTACAAGAATTCGGTGATGATCGAATACCTGGCCTATCCATGTGCGGTTGGAGGCGACCTGCTGCGCGCGCTGCGCGAGAATGGCGCCGACGATGCATTGCTTAATGGCGCCGGTGATATGCTGCAGGCGCTGATCGCAGGCGGCCCAGCGCAGGACATGGGCGACTACACTGCGGGCGCCGAGGCCACTAGCCTGTATTTGGGCCACCTGGCGCGGCGCGTGCCGGCCCGACTGGATGACTATCTGGTGGCCTCGGACATCGCACGATTCGCTACGGACGAGGAAAGACCTTGGGAGGCGTTGGAAACGCGCGGTTGGACCGCAGAGCGCAGGGCGCACATCGCTGCATTGGCCAGCGCCATTGTCGCGGACTCGAGATGGCCAACGCTGGCCGCTGAGGGCTTTAGCGCACCCGATGAGGCAGCTTTCTGGACGGCAGCAACAGTGGCGGAGCGCTTGGGGTTAGATCCATGGGAGGCTCGCTTCGATCGCCAGCGCGACGGGCAAGGGAGCCAGTGGTTTTATCTGATGCGGGATGCTGATTCGCTGCGCGTCGATCGCGTGGTCACCTTGGCGATGGAGCAACTGTGCTTGGATGATCTGGCGACTGGGGCGGCGGATGATTCCGGTCTTGGGCCGGGGTTTGCACAGCAGGCCGTGCTCGGCGCGATCCTCCAGGAACTGGGACGCTTTCCTTCCAAAGGCTGGCCTCTGGTTGAGGCAGGTCTTCGGAGCCCGGTGATCCGGAACCGGAACATGGCGTTGAAGACCTTGAGTACCTGGGGCAAGGAGAGATGGCCGACGGCTGCCGAGGCTGCACTCAATGACGCCCTCCGCGCAGAGCCTAACGATCGGGTGCGAGAGTACATCACTCAGGTGCTTTCTCGTTAAACTCCGGTGTATCTTTACCGGCCATAAGCGGTTTAGGAGCGCTTCTCGCCAATCTCGCTCTGTGGGATAAGTCGAATGGGCAAGGCGAGCCGATGGATGTAGCCGTATTTCCAGAACGACTTGAGTGCGCTCGCCGCGTGCTTCGGGATGAACGAAGCGGCGGATAGCGGCGAGGCGCCGCAGGTTACAAGAACGCTACTTTTGGGTTTTCGTTTCCATACATGAAGGAGAGTACAAATTGGGCTCCTGGGTCCGTTGCAAGTGCAATCAACTCGTACACAAAAACCTGTTTTGCGGGACTGGCATATCTCTGCTCGCGACAGAGGATTTCCTAGATGACGACCACGCAGGAAAATGCGCACAGGATTTGATTTCCGATCTCGTTCGGCAGTCAGACCTTCTGCTTTCATGCGGGAATTGCGGACGAAAAATTGTAGTGAAGGAAACGAAAGATGTGTTCGAGGTTCGTTTCTTCAGGCCAGAAGAAGCAGGATGAAAGTGCTCCGGATGCCAGCACAATGCATCGAATCACCCTTCCGAAATTTGTCGACGCACCACATCGACCAGACAGACCAATTTCCCCATTCAACTAACAATGCTGCTCTCAATCGCTTCCATCGATAAGCTCCGTAGTCTCGGGTTGCAGTTGACGGATGAACCGTTCTTTTCGTCTGACCACTACACATATCCCTCCGGTTACTTGGTTACGAAGCCCATCGACGTCCACGGCAACTCACTTCCAAGTCTCCGTGAAGCCTATGAGGCAGGTCATATGCTTGATGACACGGACGCTCCAACTCCTGTGATCTGGCATGCCTTCGATAGTTGGCGTGTGTCCGTTAGGGATTGGGCGCCAGGCCCTGGACCGGGGGACTTCGTGAAGAGTTTCGTTAGCGAAGCAGACGCGATCCAGTTTGTCACGCATTACTTCTTTTCCGAGACACCTGAATTCTCGGAGCGCCTCGCCCATGAGTATCAGCAACGTTCGATATAGCCTCGTATCTACACTGCTACATCAGCGCCAATACGCTATAGATACGACATTGTATTGTTCGAAAATGGGCGAAGTTGATCAATAGACGAGCAGGTCGAGAAATTGACTTACGGCCGCTCATATCGCGCCTGACAGCGGATCGGCTAGCATCACTGGTCGGCGAAGCAGCCTACCGATCGAGATACGTCTCTACGCAATTTGTCCCGCTGACGGGCGATCGATACGATGTGATCGTTCGCCTTTAGTGCTCCGTGGACGAGCCCATCTGAGAGAGTACCGAAAAAGTAGGCGGTATCGAAAGGGGCATCGTGCCGGCAGCTCGAGAGTCAAATTCAGACCTTGCTTTGGTGACCGACCATCGAATGCGAAAAATTCTCAATCTACTATCTTCTCGACGCAAACGCGATCGGACAGTTGAAAACGCAATGATCGACGTTGTCCCTACAGCGATCCACTCCGTCGCAATACTTGTCGATGATCGTGTAGCGTTCGGCTCGCAAGCTGCCGACGTCGCCGCGCGATTGGGCCCACGTGCGATCGACATGCTGGTATCCCGCCTCCACTCGCCCTCACACCCTGATCCGGATGCGTTCGAACCCAGTGATCGAGGCTTGGGGGGATCGCTCGCCGCCTGGCAATTCGCCATCTTCGAGATTCTCTTCCATTTTCATGATTCTGCACTCGATAGTCTTCGCGAAATCGCTTGGGGCGAATATGATTGGACGCAAGGCAACGCGCTAGAGATTTTGGTTCGCCTGGCAGCCAAGGGCATCGGACGAGAACAAACGATTGCGGATTTTCATCGCAACTTCGAACACGTTGCTGAGGAAGCAAAGCGATATGCCGTAGCCCCACTATTGCATCGCGCGAAGTTCGAGCCCGAAGTCGCCGCAATTGTGAGCGAACTGCAAATCGTCCCTGACTGGCGCGAGGTCACGCACGAGCTGGAATGATGGCAGCATGCATTGCCTTTCTAGCGGTCTTGAATTTTGCACCGATCGAACGTTTGCCCGACGCGAACACCGTTATCCGATCGGTTTGGCAAACATTCATCACCCTGATTGAGTACAAAAACCCAACATCGCTTACCCGGTCAACAGACGACGCTGACGAGGAAGCTATGTCCACGTGCGCAACAGCCCGCCGGTCGGCAGCCGGTACTCCCGAGGCTCGCGGGAAACAAAATGCGTGTGGAAAAGGACTCGGGGCCGGCCCCCTATGGATGCGCGGGTCATCGAAACTCAATCGAATTCCCAACGCAATCTATGCAAAAGTTATCCGGCACTCGTCCATAGTTCTGAGGCTCAAGCGACGAGTATAGGCATCGAGTGCCATTCAACGCACGAACGGCTCAAAGAACAGTACGCACCGCGTCCAGTGCTACCGATTCCGACGTCGGTTCAAAGCTCTATGCCATGCTCGTGCATCCGTACGCGCAATGCCGTTTGCTTCGCACCTGCCAAATCAAACATTCGTAGTCCAACGCCCGGCCGGAACAGAATCTGCCGATGCTGGTCGGTTGGATTCGTCCAAGACGACGTCTGATCATCAATCCATTTCCTCAATGGTTCTCGTACGTCGCCATAGTCCTGATCGCATAACGTCGCCAACTCGATGATGAGCGCAATGCATGCAATGGTGTCCCATTGTTCGCGCGCACATACCATCAACGCTGCGTGATGGTCACCATGCTGAGCAAGTGTCCCGGCTACCACATCGAGGGAAACAAAAGCCCCCTCCGTACACAAACGTACGCCGACTTTTCTAACCTTCCGAGATGGATCGAGAAGTGCAGCAGACGCGATCTCATCCTTGAGCGCCGGCGAAATCCGCGCTCGCAGCATCAACGCATGAGCGCGAACCTCCGTCCGAGCGTCCGTAACATATCTCGCCAGCACCTCAGTAGCGTCGGGTGTACCACGTTCCGCAAGAAGTGATAAACCGGCACGTACCTGCTTGGCATTGATTCCCCCTCCTTCGAGGACCGTTCTGCAGTGTTTAACGACATCCCGGCCGCTATCAGCAAGTAACTTGGCGGCAGCCGACCGCAAGCTGCCTTGAGAATCAAATACGGTCCGCCACAGGAATGGCTCGGTATCGGGAGCAACTCGATCGTTTGCGACAAATTTGAAGGCTGCGAACCGGACTGCACCGAACGGAGACATGGCGGCAATTGCGACACACATGTCTCTATCAAAAACTGGTACGCGGTCAAGCAACTCAGCTGCACACCTTGCAAGCATGATATCGCCGGAAAGTAAGCCACGCTTCACGATCTCCGTGACCGGCAGGAGCTGATGGTCATGTGCCACGAGATACGCGGCGCGCCGGAGCCGAAAGTCTGGCCCAGTCATCGCTTCGACAATCGCGGAAGCTCCCCCGGCTCTCACCAAGCGCCGCTCGAAATCAAGCAACCATGCTCGATGATCTGCGCGCTTGGCGAGCATCAGACCACGAAGTCTCGGAACGATCGAAACGAACGATGTTGCAGGAACTATCGTGAGCAAACTGAGCAACGCATCTTTCGCAGCCTGACGGACCTCGGGTACCCAATCATTCACACGCTCGGCTATCAAATCCAGGAGCGAATCGTCACCAAGCTCGACAGCTCGGGAAATCGCTACTTCTCTAACGTAACCAGAGTAATGCGATATGCACTGCGCAACGACATTGCCGTCAATACTTACGGCGAGCGTTGCAATCAAATCTTGTTGCGAATTCAAATCTGCCGACACCGAACATCGTTGGAAATTCTCGTTTTTCGCCGCCACATTTTCTGACTGAGTCTGGATTAGGTCAGGTGGTTTTTTTCCAAAAATCTTGGCGAAGAAAGTTTTTATTTTTCTAGGTTTCGTCATTGCGTTTCCGACTTTTTGAATTACCCCTGCAGTTGAAGACTTAGCCTTACACTGCGAACGGATGAGGCCGCAGTGCTTCGAAACTTGCAAGGCGATGGTGTATCAACGCGCGTTGGTTGCAGCAGCGGGCCGTCGCCACGCGGCGTAGCCTAAAGGGTTCACGCCAGTTACAAAGCCCCCCGCCTAAGCAGCATCCACTCATTGGTGCCATACGGGCGGAGTGTATCCAGTCGAGAGGCATACATCGTCGAGGCGGCGTTATCGTGTCTCACATATTTTTCATAGGCGGCAGCGTGGAACCATAGTTCCGCTAGCGCGAGTTCAATAGCCGCGGTGCTATCTAGCAAGAGGATCTGCTCATAAACGTCACGTACCGTCGCGCGTCCCTGCCAGTACAGAAGCAGGCTGCGCCGATAGTCGCCTAAAATGGGCATGGAAGCCTGACCGACGTAGTTCTCAAAATAGGCGTTGCGAGATGCATTCACACCACTTTTCGCACGGGTGTACAAATACATTGTCGCCATGTAATCCTGATCGTACGGCAGTGCTCCATGGCCACAATCGGCTAGGGCGCCAATCGCCTGATCCCAGTCTCGTCTCAGGAGGTAAGCATAGCCCGCCCCTTGCATAACCTCTTCATATCTCGAAAGCACTGCAGCCGGCTTGTCGGACGACGCAGCTTCCCGCTGTGCTTGAACACGCAGCGGCTCTGCAAGAGTCAATGCATCACCAAGCTGGTTAAGGCTTACCAATGTGACTACCTTCGACTGCTTGAATTCAGAAGAGGTAGGCTCAATGGCTAATGCCTTGTCAATGGCTGCGAGTGCGTCCGGGCTGCGCTCTACTCCATCGAAATTGACCGAAATGTCGTGGTATGCCTCAGCCTTTTGCCTCGGCGTCGTCGCCGACAGCAAGGCTGTCTGCGCTTTGCGGAGGCGACTGGCATGATAATCCCGCAATGGGTTGTCCTCACCGAACGGCTGAAGTCGCTCAGCGTCTGCATCGATGCCCAACGACTTCAACTTGAGACGAATTGCTGAATCAAGCGGGCGATCATCCGTTGACTCGGGCGCCCAGCGAGCAAACTGCACGTAATCAACTCGCGAGCCAACAATGTCACCGCTCATTTCGCGAGCTCGGGCCCGCCCCAAATATGCGTCGTATCGCGCGGGTTGCCGCTCAATTGCGCTTCCGAATGCTCCGATCGCCTCTTTGAGGCGCCCCATACGGAGAAGCGTCCACCCGCGCTCATCGTAATATGCAGTATAGAGAAGAGGGTTTGCGCCTGTCTCGTTCCCGAGCTTCGCGTCAAGCATATCCAGGATCGCGAGCGCACCAGTAAAGTCGCTGGTTAAACGTAAGCGATGCGCCTGCATGAGGACTTGTAGTTCAGTCCCTTCCGAAGGAAGGCCAACGTCGGCGACCTGTCCGTCGCTACCCGAATGCTCACTAGCACTAGATGTCAATGGCGAATCGGGGTTATGTGCACATGCCACTAACGAGGTAGCAACGAGAATGGCGACTGCAAGGTTCTTGGAATAGGATTTCATTGCCGTTGTCAACTGCTGGATTGTCGTGCCACTCTACCCGGCAATCAGGGCTTTTTGTCACGAGATAACAATCAATGACAGTTCGCCTGTCGACGCGAGTTATCGTTTCCGCAGATGACACTCGGTCGCTGGCGGCGGGTTCCACCACCGGCAGGTGCCGGTGGTTCAAGTCGTTCGACACGATTGCCTCGATCGTCGACAATCCCGGGGACGCCAACCTACGACGCTGAGCGACGCACATGAAAACACTACGTTTGACGGACACGAGCCACCTATGCTGATTTGGGCGCCAACACGGAAATCCCTTGATGGCCGAGGCGAAAGCGAGGGCACGACCGTGAAGGTCGAGATTGAAGAGCTCGAAGACGGAGTTTATTTACTGATGCGGTACGAATCCCTCGACGCGCCATTTCCGACTTCGGATCATTTATATCTCTCAATCGACGAGGCATACGACGAATGTGATCGCGTCTATGGCATCGGTCGCGCGGATTGGCGTCAACGATGATTGCATCCTGCCGTCACGCGCAGTCCTGGGACTCACTACGGGCACAATCGGTCGGTCGGCATCGATGCTTCGATCGTCGACACTCGGCGTTGTTCAATCACGGCGGCGGCTAGCGCATGAAAGGAAAAATACGGGCTTTTGATGATCCCCCAAACGTTGCAGTCCTCGCAACCAAGGCCCACCATTCAGCCATCCGATCGACAGACCGTGGAACCACCTACCGGCGGCGATCTCAGCGCATCGCCAGATTCACGTCCCGACAAGCTGAAAGACGCTACTCGGTCTCCAGAAACCATCGTACCCAATCAACGCTTCGCTCGATCCCGTCGACTGTCCACGCATATGTTCCGCGCTCGGGATCGAAAAATACATCGATTACCGAGGTTCCGACAGACGCTGTGGCACCCTGAATCCGCCGCGTGTTACCGTCCCGCTGGATTACGGTGACTCCCGCACGGGCGGCTGCCGAAAGCGACTCAATCGTTGGAGCGTTCATGGGGAACACCTTTCGATTTGGAAACGCACTGAAATAGCGCAAGCTATCAAGATAGTCGAGGAGCCGCCGTTCGGCAAAGAACCGATGATCTTCGTCTATCGACCCCTCAGTCCGAAACGCGAAGTCGCTCCGTCCCCGAAAAGCGGTGGAGACCGGAGCCCGGCCTCTTTCTCTGGCCCATCCGCTGATAGAATCGCGTTCGCCCGCCGCCACAGCTGGAACAATCATGGATTACCGCGTCTCCTACGAGCATAGCCTGCAACAGGCGCCGGACGATTTCATCGCCCAGGTCGCCTCGCAATTGATCACCGACGTCCCCGCCAACATTCCGCGCGCCCTATTGCCTGAATACATCGCCGACCTAATCCTGACGCGGTCGCCTGAGATCGCGCAGATTCGCCACCTACGCATCCTCTGATCGACGCCGCGCTCGGACCGGATTGCTTAGGTCAGTCGCAACCATCGAAAGGGCAACAAGCATGCGACGTGTAGTGGTCAGACGATCGACAGTTCACGGGCGCAGTGTTTTCGCGGCCCAGCTCCTTCGCACCGGGGAACGCATCTTCCAATACAAGGGTGAGGTCATAACCTGGCAATCAGCGATTCGGCGTTACGAGCGCCGGGGCGATGACGGCCACACTTTCCTCTTCAGCCTGTCGGACGGCATGGTTATTGATGGTGGACGCGGCGGTAACAGCGCACGGCGGCTGAACCATGCGTGCGCACCGAACTGCGAAGCTATCGACATGGATGGCCGCGTATTCGTCAACGCTGTGCGTGACATACAGACTGGCGAGGAACTTCTGATCGACTACGCGCTCGAGATTGACGAGAGCACAACGCATCACGATCGTACCGCTTATCGCTGTTGCTGCGGCGTGTCCGCCTGTCGCGGCACCATGCTCAGCAGCACGTGAGGTTCGCAGTACGCGAATACGCTCGATCCGTAATTTCCTTCGAGAAAACGCAACATGAACAACCCAACGATTCGCGAGTTGCAGAAGCAGCTCGGGCAATTGAACCTGCTTGTTGAAGAAGCCAGGCAACAGGAAAAGCAAGCCATACTTGCCAAGATCGGCGAGCACGTAAAAGAGTACGGCATCACCGAAATCGAGCTCCTGCGCGCCGCTGGCTTCATCCAGGCCAAGCAAAAGAAGGCACCCGCCAAGTATTACGATCCGGACTCTGGACGGTCATGGTCTGGCAAAGGTCCGCGTCCCAAGTGGCTCGTCGACAAGAACCTCGACGACTATCTCATCCGCGAGGCGCCCAAGCCGTGGTGGCCAGAACGAACCTGATCGATCATCCGATCTTGACGATCGACATGTAGCCCTGCAGCGCCAGCGGCGTTTGGCTCTGCGAACCGAGTACCTTGGCAAAGCCCATCCACAGCGGGTTACTGCTTCCCCAGTTCGCCTGCACGCCACTCATGCGCAGCGAGCCGAGCACGCCAGAGATCGAGGCACTACCCACCGGTGCGTCTGGATATTGCTGGATGGCGTCCTGGTAGACACCCGGATAAGCGTAACCCTGACCGGCCGCGAAATACATCTGCGCCGGCAACTGGTACGTGTCAGTCGAAGTTGCGAGAATCTTCGCGCTACCTGACACCAGATAGACGCCGGCGGGAATAGTGATCGTTCCGTCGGCATTCGCGATGTACTCGAAGCCATTGGACGCCGAGACGCCGATACGGAAATCGATCTGATACCAGCTTCCCATGTCGATACCGCGACCGCCGTTGGCCTGAGCGCCGTGGCCAAGTTCAATCGTCATTACGGGCAGGATGCCATGCGGTGACGGCAGATTGGTGAGCTGACTGCCATCGACTGCCGGCAATCTGCCGTTTGCGTCGAGCACGACAACATCGCCGGGTGCGGTGCCCTCCTGCGACTTAGGGATCGCGGCCTCTGCCGTCGCCTCGGCACTTGCGGCTGTTGCGGCGATCGCTTGAAGGCCCGGACCGAGACGGGTGATGGCATTCTCGAGTGCGGTTAGCGCCGAGGAAAAAGGTTGCTGAGAGCTTGTTGTCACGATGTACTCTGGATAGGAAGTCAGACCATAGGATTCGGCTTGCCCATCCCCCTCGCGTCACGGCTGCTGTATCGTCGGCACGGAATTGCCCAAGGGAAATTGCGCGCCGATAAGGCGATTGGCGGAGAGTTCGGCCGTATACTTCGGGCCCCACACTCAATGCAGCTCCTATGCGACAAATCTTCGCGTGCGTGCTAATGGCCCTTGCCACGCACGCCTTTGCTTCCAACTCCTGCCCGCAGTTCAGCCCGAAAGGAAAATCTCCGGTCGTCACCAATCCTCGGATAGCCGCGAAGACGCGCCTCCTCTGCTATTCAGATTTTGAGGTGTTGCACTCGAGCATCACGCACGGACCGCTTTGGTCAGCCGAACACCTGACCCGGTCGCACCTAGTGGCGGCGAAGAACGAGATCCGCACGAACCGATTCTTCGAGGAGCCGCGGTTACCTAACGGCGAAGGCGCACAACTCACCGACTATCGCAAAAGCGGCTACGATCGCGGACACATGAGCCCGGCCGGAGATCGTTGGAATGATCATGCGATGGCCGAGTCATTCACGCTTGCGAACATGGTGCCGCAGAACCCGACGAACAACCGTCACCTGTGGGCGCACATCGAGGAGGCAGTCCGCCGAATCGGCATGCGAGCGCCGGACACGTATGTCGTCACAGGGCCACTGTTCAAGGGTGCAGAGCTGACGACGATCGGCAAATCCGGCGTCATCGTCCCAACTCAGATTTTCAAGGTAGTCTATGTCCCTCAGAAGCGGCTCGCGTTCGCGGTCGTTGCGAATAACACCGCAACCAAGCGCTACACGATCGCGACAGTGCGCGAGCTTGAGGCACAAAGCGGCTTGCGATTCCCAGGCATTCCGGAGTCGCTGAAAGACACTCGCATCGGAGGTTTGAATGGAGTTTAAGGCGTTTGCAGACGACTCAACCGTCGTGAACATTCTCGGCGACGCGTTCACCGTGACCAACGACCTCGACCGCATCGTACTGTCAGGCACGTTGGAGTTGACACGCGACAAGGCGGGTCTCGCCGCTGCACTTTCACTACAGAAGGCCATCGCCAGTATCGTAGACGTGCTTCAGCACGAACCGGCACTGCCCGAACATGTCCGTGACGAGCCTGCTGCGCCGAAGGGTAAGATCAAGAATCCGTTCGAAGGATAGACAGCGGAGCGCTTGATCTCGAGGACGTTGCCGCTCGCAAGCACATAGTGCGTGTCCGTTCACCGCCGCGCCCAGCGCGGCTATCACACGCTTTTCGAGGGGCTGCAGTCGATTCGGCGACGTCTGTCGCCAATCAGGCAGGAGAATACCGTGACTCAAACCAACAATACCGCCTCACTTATACAGGCGTTCCGAAACGCTTACGACGCGCAACAGAAAGATCAAATATGGCAACAACTCAGCGAGAGAGTTCGTCAATTTTGGACTACTCGTATCCTGTCAAAGCCTGCAGGCGTCCTTTCCGACGCGGAATGTGACGAAATCATCCGGATTCTCGATCGCAATGGAAAGGGAAACACGCGGGACGACGAGGCGGTTGCGAAGGTCATGGTGCCGCAAGGCGCGTGGAGACGGATGCTCAACGAATTCCACAGCAATCGGGCACTCGGTGACCTCATGTACGCTGTTCTCACCGAGACAGACGGATTGCGGAAAGCACAGCTAATCGATGAGCTGTATGCAATGAACGCGGGGCAAAAGAACCATCTCACCGGGCCGAGCGGGAACGCTATCGGTGCCTACCTTGCTTCTTTTGATCCGGTTCGCAACTTGACAATAGTCTCGCTCAAGGATCGGCGCTCCGTCATCGACTATTTCAATTTACCCTGCAACATCGACTGGGATACGACATCGATCGGCACGCAAATCGTCAGTTCCAACAAGGTCATTCTGGACGGTATGCACAACCTCGGCCTTGAAGGAAGTGCCCGCACCATCGCGTGCTTCTTCTATCATCCGCTCGTCAAAGAGTTCTGGAAAGGCGACGAAACGGTTCGGCGTGTTGATAACAAGCATATCAGCGTGACCGTTCCCATCGTCCCGGACGAAGGGGATGAGGAATTTGCCGATGGCGAATCGATACGGGAATCCATGCAAATGCAAGGTCTCATCGCGCGTGTAGGCGCAGCGATGGGATTCAGCATTTGGCTCCCGCGTGCGGATCGCAGTCGTGTCCTCAAGATCTGGCAGCCCGAACCCGGTGTACTTCTTGACGAATTGCCGATCAGCTACGATTCGGCCACGATGAAAACTGTCGAGCAAATCGACGTACTGTGGCTGCGCAAAAGATTCATCGTGCGGGCCTTCGAAGTCGAGCACACGACCTCCGTATACTCCGGCCTGCTACGAATGGCCGACCTTGTTGCGCTGCAGCCGAACATTAACATTAAACTACATATCGTCGCGCCGGGAGAAAAGCGGGAAAAGGTCCTGCAGGAAATCCGACGCCCCGTCTTTTCATTGCTGGAAGGCCGGGCGCTAAGCGAAATGTGCACATACATCTCGTACGACAACGCGAAGGAAATCGGCAGCCTGAAGCATCTGGCCCATATGTCCGATGAAGTCATCGAAGCCTACACGGAAGCAGCAGAATAGAAGAGAGACCATGAACATCTACCATTACTGCGACCCACAGGCATTTGTTTCCGTAATGCAAACCGGGAAGTTTTGGGTTTCCGACGCCCGAAAAACAAACGACCGGCGTGAACTCGCGGTGTTCAAAGAACTGGCCTTCGAGCACATCAAAGAACTGGCAGAGACCGACGTTACCGTTCGTGCTTTTTCCTCACAGCTCGGCTTTCACTTCGACGAAGTCGAGGGCATTAGTGACTATTACGTGTGCTGCTTCTCTGAAGCTGGAGATTCAGTGCCTCAATGGGTTGCGTACGGTGAACGAGGCACTGGCTTTGCAATTGGATTGGACGTTAACGAAGTACGGAACACAATTGGGGCTCCAATGCTGGATTCCAGTTATCGAGACCTAAATTTCGAAGAGCCGCAAAGCAGGTGGTTGTTCGGCCCAACCGTTTACGCCGAATCTGGGAAAAAGACAGACTCACTACTTAGGGCTCTCGCGAAATTGATCCGGAGCGGCCAAAATCTCGGCACGCAACCGGCAAGAGATTTTATCGATCGCTTATGCGCATTCTACAAGGATGAGTCTTTTTCTTCAGAACAAGAATGGCGCATCATCTACAATTCAAGCGAGAACGTACTTGAGAGGTTAGGCGGCCAGCCTGAACTCGCAAATGAAAAACCGACCACGCTATGGAGACAAGGGCGCTATGGTCTGACACCGTACATTTGCACGCCGGACCTGAGGAAGTGCATCCGTGAAATTGTCATCGGTCCAAGCAATACTGACCGCGCCACGCAAACGTATATTGCCCAGTTCCTGAAATCGCTAAACATAACGTGCGACGTTCGACAGTCGAAGTCACCGTACCGATAACGGCAGAGATGTTTCAGAAGTTGCGTGCCATGCCCAAGGTTCGTGACAAGCTCGCTCTTGATTTGAAATCGTCTTCTGGAGCATCCTTCGCCGACGAAACGATGGCCGACGAGCACAGTGTTGCACTGTCGATACTCTGGGACGCCACATACCCCGAGCAGGCAAGAGTGTCACTTCATTCCCACTCACTGGACAGTCTCGAAGCCAGAGGCCCGCTCAACTATCCATTCAAAGAGAACATGACCTTCGGCGGCTTTGTCGAGATTCGCATCGCGTGAAAGTTCATCGTTTAGTCTAACGATGCCCGAGCGTCCCAAGCTACAGAGGCAACGTGATCAATGATGTTACCTTACCAGTGCATCGAGCGTTGTGGCACGGGTCTTCAGAGCCGCTGACAGCGGCTCCGTGGTCACGACGAGCCAGACCCATGCCAACCTCTACCTAGTGCACCTCACACCGTTGCAGCTCGATTCAGTCGGTCTGATTCGCATCCGGCGTGGTTGCGCTCACACCAGACTCGTCAGGCAGATCACTCCGTCAAATCACCCCTCGTCTTAACCGTACTCGTATCAATGCGAGGCCGTCCCGTCTTCGCCTTCGTCGGCACCTGCCCCATGCCGAACGTGCGAATACGTTCGGCGCCCTTGATCATCAAGTATTGCTCCGACTTGGCGAGATACACGAGGTTCTTGCACAACGCTTCTCGTTTCGTCCTGTCGTTCCAGTTGATCTGACCAACACCAACCCCATGACCACGCTTCTCGTAGCTTTTCTTCAATCGAGCCGTGTTGCTGTTCCAGTAGTCACCCTTACCTTCCGTGACCACGTTGGCCCAGTACTCACCGATCTGCTTCGCGATGTGCTCGTCGTGATTATGCTCACCCGAATAGAACAGGATGACGTGCAGGTGCAATCCCGTGTCCTCCCCTTGCTCGATCGCCCACACATAGTTTCCAACGCCTGACATCAGTTCATTGAACCGACGAGCAGCAAAGAAGCGATCACGATGATGCTGGATCACCTCCGGCGTAATCCAGCGACGAAACTGCGGCTTGTAGCGCAGCGTCAACGAGAGCACGAGCCAACGTGATCTACCCGTCTCCTTCGAGAACATCGCCTCTTCCAACGCCAGTACGTTTGTCCTGTTCTTCTCAGCGTTAGCTTCTCTCAGTCGTTCACGTTCCTTGAATGCACGTGACTGACAACGCTCACGGATCTTCTCAATGAGCATATCGAACAGGTCCATGTATCGCGCGCCATCAGCTCGCACAACGTCACCCGGCATATCGAAAGCAAAAGGATGCTGATCGCCGATCAAGCCTAACTCCTTACACACGTCATAGAACAGCCCCACACGTGCCGTGTAGTGATAGATGTCCGCGTAGCGCTCGAGCCATTCGTTGACCAAGCGATAGTAGCGTTTGCCGAAGTACAGCTCACGGATGCGCTTGATACCGCTGTAGCGAGCAGTCTCTTCAATGAACGATCCTTTACGTCCCTTCTCGATGTCTTGAACGAACTTCTCGATGGTAAAGAGGTAGCGTGAAGCGTAGCCTTTGTGGATGACCACTTGCCTACGTCCGCACACATCAGTTTCTTCGAGGTTCATGCGCTCATCAAGGCGAGCGATTACCTCCAGTGCTTCCGGGTCTTCATTGATCTCGTACATAGTTGCTTAATGATGTGTCGTCGCAGCATGGCGACGGTAGTTGATGTTCGGTCTCTTGTTCTTCGTGTCGCTGAACTGCCTGCAAGCGACGCTCAGCTAGCCGATGAACCTGAGACCTTCTTTTTTGTCGATGACTGATCGATGTGGATCTCATCGACGATAGGTTTCACCACCTGCGCGATACAGCAGACGAGGAGAAAGATGTCGCCTATCCATCCTTGCTTCGTATCAATGCGTAGAAGATGAAGTTATCTTATCCTTTCGCATTCCATATGAAGCAGAAGTTGCATGTTCTCGATTCACACGAGAACCACTGCGATTCAATCAACAACGCCCAAGAGAAGCGCGCATTTCTATGACGCTCCTCATATACATACATACGCACGCAGTAAAAGGCACATGAACCACCAGCAAGCACATGGAACAGGGGTGTAGCGTGGTGCACATGCCTATCGTCGAGAACAAAGCCGCTCGCCAGGACTGCGCCCACGCGGCCTGATTGGGATTGCTTTTCCGTGCCGAGCGTGGTAGGAAGTCGCCGACGCTCGGGGTGTTTCGCTGCCGCCCAAATTGGGAACGGCGGAAATTGACCGCGACTCCTGCGACTGTCGCGGAAGTCGCAACGGATTTGACGAGCCAGCAAAAACACGCCACCCGAAGGTGGCGTGCAATCAGTAGTAGTTCAACGAGCCGAAGCGATATGCAATAAATCCGATCATGACCTTATTAGTACCCTGATCCTTGAACACATTGATCGATCCTTGAGCTATCAACGCTGCAATTACTGGCTCGAGGGCAGCCTTAGATCGAAGATGGTTCGGACCATTCCGCAGCACGTGATTCTTGGGTACGCATTGCAATCCCGCTTTCCAGTAGTTGAGGAACAGAAACCGCTCCAACTCAGTCATGCTCTGCTGCATCGAGAAGGCACTGAACTGTGGCGAGAACAATCGCTTATACTCGTGCAAGTGCCAGTTCACGATAGCCACCGCAGAGTTGAGTGTCGCTTTCGTTACCTTTCCTTGCTGCTTCGTGAAGCAATGAAGGATAGCAGCGACACGAGCCAGCATCTCATTTGCCTTCGATGCAAAGTCATGGACGTCACTCAGGTACTGCCAAGGTTGGATTTGCCCCTCCAGGTGATTGAACAATCGCACCCATTCCGCTGCTGCCTCGGGATCGAACTCGAGTATCTCGCGTTTCACTACACCTGACTTCCTTTGTGTAGCGTAGCTGTCCAGCAACTCCCTCACACGAGCATGGAATGCTGGGAGACTGCGCCACTCCTCGTCGATGTAGTTGATGAACCGGAATCCTTGAGTAGATTGGGGCGCACCTACCAAGTATCGCGCCCAAAAGCCTGAACC
This sequence comes from Burkholderia sp. BE17, assembly GCF_009362305.1. Taxonomy (NCBI): domain Bacteria; kingdom Pseudomonadati; phylum Pseudomonadota; class Betaproteobacteria; order Burkholderiales; family Burkholderiaceae; genus Burkholderia; species Burkholderia sp. BE17. The sequence continues at coordinate 11,702 of NZ_WHNU01000019.1, read as the reverse complement.
ACGCGCAACCGCACCACGATCTTGCTGATATACATCGAGCACGGCATCTTGCACCATGAGATTAACCGTGATGCGAGGCTGCCTGGCAACGATACTCCCGGTGCTAAGCCGATCGAATACCAGCAGCTTTGCACCATCCCAACCCTTGTTACGCAATCCAGGTCGGCTCATCAGACCGCCCTTGAACACCACCTCCCCTTCATCGGTGGTGATGGCAATGGATCTGCCTTCACCCTCCAGACTCTTCATCAATGCTGGTTCAGTTGCGACCTGGTGAATGAATCGGTATGGTTGAGGCGGAGCCGGCTCGCTCTTGATATGCTCGTCCAGCCTGAGACGTAGGTCTTCGGCATCCTCCCCTTGCCGGATTGCCTTGGCGATCATGCTCCTGATTGTCGATTCGACCGTCTTCCAGTAGCGATGATCTGCCTTGTGCTGGATCAGGTCTTGCTGATGTTGACCGATGCTTGCCTCGTCGTGAGCATAAATCGGCTCACCAACGATTTTGTCAGTGGCGGTTTTTCGCTCCCCTGACTCAGCCTTGATCAGTATGTTCAGCGATACTGGAACAACGGCGCCGAATGGAAGCTTGACATCAACTACCCCTTGGCATGCAATCGACATCGTTGCAAGAAAGGATGTAGCGATTAGAGCATCCGGTGCTTTTATCTTCTCCTTCACTTCGAATATCGCCCGTGCAATCTCCGGCGGAAATGAATAGATGGGATACGAAGGTGGAGTATAGTTTACAATGTCATTCATTATAAAACCCCAAAACAATGGGGCGCCGAAGCGCCCCTTAATTAGTCAACCGTGTTCTGCGTGTGCTCTCACTAGCTCGTCCCATTTCTTCCTGAACGTAACCGGCGAGTATTTCGCTCCTAGCTTTTCGTAATGCTGGCGTATCTTGGACAAGCTCACGCCTGCATTGAATCGCTCCAAGGCTTTCGGGAAATGCTCTTTTAGAATCATCTCCTTTTGAACCTTATTGCCCGAGCCGAGTTCGTCCCAGCCTCCGTCATCCTCGACGGGTTGGCTTTCCGAATCATCCATCCCCGAAGTTGTATTCAATTGCCGGCCAAGCCTCTCTCGTCCAGTGAATGTATCAGCCATTGGCTTTCTTTCTTCGCTCATCCCTTACTCCTGCTCTGTATTCGATTTTTTCTTGAGATAATTGGCCGTCGCTTCACCCAAGATACGGGTTGCGCTACCAATTTTGAACGGCTTTGGAAGGTCGCTCCCCTCGCGCTTCCATTCTTCATAGATCCACGACTTGGACTTGGCGATGATCGAGCAAAATTGCTTGACACTCAGAACCGGTGGAATTTCATCCAACGTCATAAAACACCTTTCGTTTACATGGACGACAGCAGATCGCGCTAGAGCGCATCAGTAGTGCTGCATCCGTTGTTAAAGAGCGAAGGTGTGGCCCAGCTACCATCCGTGAACCCCACCTGACCTGCCTGTATCGACCTGTGCTGTCCTGCACTGCACTGAACGATGAGGCCATGGTAGGGAGGTCGCGACAGTGCTCCCAGACGTCTGCTAAAAATAAAATTTCGGGGCGCAAAAAACCCCTCGCACTGAGGGGTTATTAGGGACGAAGCGCTGGACGATCTACTCTTTGGGCTTGATCAAGTGCGGGAACTTGTCGGGGGCTTTCTTCAGCCAACCCTTGATCGTTCGCGAAAGGTTTCCGGTTTGTAGGCCGCGCTCTTCCACGAATGCCGGATGCTCTCTTGTCAATTTATCCGCGACGACATCGACAGCTTGAGTACTGGTGTCCCACCCCTCTGGTCGCAACTCTCGTAGAAGCTCCGCTACCTTCTCTTTCACCTCTTTGTAGCGGGCTGCTTTGCCGCCGCCGCCCGTACGGGCACGCCCGACGAACCGGTTCCTCGGATCGGAAATGAGCATCTCATCACGCGACCAGTACATACCTCGCTCAACACTACGCGATGCCTGCTCCAGGTCATTTCTCGTCAATGCTTCGGTGCCCTCGATGACATAGGCCATCGCCATGACCGGGGCAAAAAAATGCGCGTCATATCCGTGACCGGCGATTGCCTGCACAGGAATTTGACTTCGATACTCCAGATCGTCGGTTGACCGGCCTGAGCTCATCACCTCATTGAGCGCACTCGACCAGTCTCGCCACTCCTCATCAAGCGAGTGCCTCGAAATATAGTCTCGGACGGATGCTTCAATAGCCTTCAACTTTTCCTGCAACTCGCTACCCGACTCGATAGGGCCGGTACGCTTGTTCAACGGTGCCTGAACATTCCACTTACCCTTCTCGGCCCGCGTGCCTTCCATCGTGATCACGATCGGCTCGCGTCTGTCCTCGCGATACAACTTCACGGTGAGCCTGAATCTGACGGCATCTGTCTTTTTGAGAAGGTCCCAAATCACCTTGAGCTTCTTCTCTGCCTCCAAGATAAAATCCGGTCTCTTGATTTTCACATCAATCCCATCTCGTTAAGTCAGTGTCCGTCCCAAATACAGGCGTACGGCAAGATTGCAACACTGCCGCCGCACAGTCGCCTCCATTTCGATTTCTGGCGGAAATCCTGCCCGGACCAGCTAGTCGGCAACCGACGCGACAGTCCCACGCATCAGTAGACAAATCGAGCCTGTGCAGCCCCATCACGCTTGCAGCTTGTATACTGTACGAGCCGACGCGATTGTGTCAGGTCTCAGATGCGCACCTGTCGACCGAGGCGTAGCAAGTAGCATTTCGCCCTTGCAGACTAGATGCTCATTTGGAAGTATATTTCTCCTCAACTTATTGGGGTCGCAGCGATTTTCCATCGCCCGCCACTTCAGGCTTCAGCAGTTCACCGCCATATCCTCCGTGCGATCAAGCATCGTCCCAACATCACTTCAATCGCTTCGAGGTGGTGAAGCCTTAGGCAGAGGTCGAGGATAGTCATCACCGGAGCGACACGATGGGCCCAATGATGGGCCGATGAAGCCCAATCCTCACGCAAGCCGCTGATTTTGTTATTTTTTCACCACAAACTCAGGAGAACACGATGGAATTCGAAGTCCAGGACATGACCTGCGGCGGCTGCGCCAATGCAATCACGCGTGCGGTGACGGCCGCCGATCCCGCCGCGAAGCTCGAAATCGACGTCGCGACGAAGATCGTCAAGGTCGAATCGGCGCAAGGCGCCGAGCGCGTGCAGTCGATCATCGAGGCCGCCGGCTTCCACCCCGCGCTGCGCGCCGCATAACGCGGGCTGCGGGCTGCGGGCTGCGGGCTGCGGGCTGCGGGCTGCGGGCTGCGGGCTGCGGGCTGCGGGCTGCGGGCTGCGGGCGCACCGCCAAGCGGCGATGCGCCCGCGGCATCGCGTCAGCGCAGCCGGATCAGCGTCGACTTCAGCTCGGTGTACTTCTCGAGCGCATGCAGCGACTTGTCGCGGCCGTTGCCCGACTGCTTGTAGCCGCCGAACGGGAAGTTCATGTCGCCGCCCTCGTCGTAGCAGTTCACCCACACCGTGCCCGCGCGCAGCCGGCGCGACACGTCGTGCGCGGTCGTCAGGTTCGACGTCCATACGGCCGCAGCCAGCCCGTATTCGGTGTCGTTCGCGATCCGCACGGCCTCGTCGACGTCGTCGAACACGATCACCGACAACACGGGCCCGAAGATTTCCTCGCGCGCGATCTTCGCATCGGGCTTCACCTCGAACACCGTCGGCTCGACGTAGAAGCCCCCCGTCTCCTCCTTCACGCGTGCACCGCCCGTGACGAGCCTGCCTTCATTGCGCCCCGTCTCGATGTAGCCGAGCACGCGCTCGAGCTGGATGCCGTCGACGATCGCGCCCATCGACACCGACGGATCGAGCGGGTTGCCGGGCACGTAAGCCCGCGCGGCCGCCACGAGCTTCTCGATGAACGCATCCTTGATGTCGCGATGCACGAGCAGCCGCGAGCCGGCCGTGCACATCTCGCCCATGTTGTAGAAGATCGCACCGGCCGCGGCCTGCGCGGCGCGATCGAGATCGGGACAATCGGGCAGCACGATGTTCGGCGACTTGCCGCCGAGTTCGAGCCATGCGCGCTTCAGGTTCGATTGCGCGGCGTACTGCATGATCAGCTTGCCGACCGCCGTCGAGCCGGTGAACGCGATGCAGTCGACGTCGCGATGCAGCGCGAGCAGCTTGCCGGGTTCGCCCGCGCCCGGCACGACGTTGAACACGCCTGCCGGGATGCCGGCTTCGTACGCGAGCTGCGCGACGCGGATCGCGGTCAGTGGCGACTTCTCCGACGGCTTCAGCACGACGCTGTTGCCGGCCGCGAGCGCGGGGCCGAACTTCCACGCGGCCATCAGGATCGGGAAGTTCCACGGCACGACGGCCGCCACCACGCCGACCGGCTCGCGCGTGACGAGGCCGACGAGATGATGATCGGCCGGCGCGACTTCGCCGCCGACCTTGTCGATCGCTTCCGCAAACCATTCGACGCAATACGCGGCGCCCGGCACGTCGACCGTCGTCGTGTCGCCGATCGGCTTGCCCGCGTCGAGCGTCTCGAGCAGCGACAGCTCGTCGAGATGCTCGTGCATCAACGCGGCCCAGCGCAGCAGCACGGCCTTGCGCGCACGCGGATTCAGGCCGACCCACACGCCCGCGTCGAACGCGCGGCGCGCGGCCGCAACGGCCGCGTTCACGTCGGCTTCGCCGCATTCGGCGACCTTCGCCAGCACGCGGCCGTCGATCGGGCTCACGCAATCGAACGTCTTGCCGCCGTGCGCGTCGCGCAACGCGCCGTCGATGAATGCGCGCCCTTCGATCTCGAGCGACGCCGCCTTGTCCTGCCAGTCAGCCAAAGTCAACTTGTTCATCAGGATGCCTTATGTTGTGGCATTCGCGGTGCGACGCGCCGCGCGCATCATGCGCGGCCGGCCGCGAATGCGGTGACGCGCGGTCAGAAGGTCGCCGGCGAATTGGCCGAGACGACCTCGCAGATCTGTTCCGCGCTGGGATTGCGAAAACGGTGCGGCAAACGGCTTTCGAAGTAGTAGCCGTCTCCGGGGTCGAGCAGCCACGTCGCGCCGTCGACGGTCAGCTCGAGCCGGCCCGATACGACGACGCCGCCCTCGTGCCCCGCGTGCACGAGCATCTCGGGCCCCGTATCGGCGTGCGGCTGGTAGATCTCGCGGAGGATGCACATGTTGCGATCCTTCACGCTCGCGCCGACCAGATGAAACGCGAGCGTGTCGTTGCCGAGGTTCGGCATCTCGTCGCGACGCGACACGACCGTGCGCGATTCGACGAGCTCGAACGTGAAGAACTCCGCGAGACTCATCGGGATGCATTCGAGCAGCTTCTTCAGCGAGCCGACCGACGGGCTCACGCGACCCTGCTCGATCAGCGAGATCGTGCCGTTGGTCACGCCGGCGCGCTTCGCGAGTTCGCGCTGCGACAGGCCATGCTTGTTGCGCACGAAACGCAGGCGCTCGGCGACTTCGGTGGACATCGATTCGGTTTCGGACACGATAAGTGCGATGACAAAGTGAAACGACGCGGTGGACAGCCGTTGAATATTCTAATCACTTTATGCCGCACATCAGCGGGGAAAACCCTGAAAGGCGTTCGAAATAATGAACACCTTGCCGATTATTCCTTTTGTGAATCTTTTGTTCGCACTGCTCGGGAAAGCCCTGATGCAGGACCGTTAAAAAACATTTGACGCCGTTTTTGGCTCGTATATGCTGGCTCTCAGGTCAGCGTCATTTGGCTTTCACGGGCAGCGAAACGCGTTATTGCAACGCAATAATTGATGCCCATCAATGTAAATGACGCAGGACCGGCGCCTTGATTATTTTAAACGCCCAGCGCGTCGAAACGGTCAGGTGTTCAATACTTTCAACAACCCAGTCGAGTGTAATCGTGAGAGTCCGTGGCCCTCTGGTGAGGTGGGATCGAAGCGTGGCGCGAAGTTCGCGCAGCGCGGCGTCCCCTTCCGATGGCAGTTGCGGCTGGCATAGTCCTCGCCTGCAGCATCTGTCGATCTACACAATCCTGTCCCGTCGTTCTGTTCGGCGCCACAACGCCGTTTCCGCACGCGCATTCGTCGCCGTCGATACCGACGAAGTGGCGTCGCTGCTGCCGTAGCGCCTCTCCTTTCTTTACGTCGTTCGTTTCGTCTGCCGATTCGCCAACCGCATCGTCCATGCGGTGACGGAACGCGTTCGCGCATTCGTTGCCGCGTCGCCCGCGTCACGTCACGTATCGCAGCAAAACGAACGACGGCCTGATCGTCGCGCGCAGCGCGGATCGCCACGCCATCCCGCTGCGCCCATTCACCAGCGGCCTTGCGCTCTGCGCCAGGCTGCGGGGCCGTGTCGCGCCTGCGTTTTGCAATATCCGAAACGACGCACGCCACAGCCCTATGGATTACTGATTGACGTCATGGAAAGGAAACCCCTCGTCGGCATCACCGCCGACCACACGCAAATCGGCGCACACGCGTCGCATACGGTCGGCGACAAATACGTCGCCGCGATCGTCGACGGCGCGCAGGCGCTCGCGATGGTGTTGCCCGCGCTCGGCGAGCGCCAGTCGGCCGACGACATCCTCGACACGGTCGACGGCCTGCTGTTTACCGGCAGCTACTCGAACGTCGAGCCGCACCAGTATGGCGGCGAGCCGAGCACACCCGGCACGAAGCACGACCCGGCACGCGATGCGACGACGCTGCCGCTGCTGCGCGCGGCGATCGCCGCAGGCGTGCCGGTACTCGCCGTCTGCCGCGGCTTCCAGGAGCTGAACGTCGTCTGCGGCGGCACGCTGCACCAGCGCGTGCAGCAAGTGCCGGGCCTCGCCGATCACCGCGAGGACAACGCCGCGCCGATGGACACGCAATACGGCCCCGCACATGTCGTGCACCTGACGCCCGGCGGCAAGCTGCACGCGCTCGCCGGCGGCCGCGATGAAGTGCACGTGAACTCGCTGCACCAGCAGGGCATCGCGCAGCTCGGCTCCGGCCTCGCCGTCGAGGCGGTCGCGCCGGACGGCCTGATCGAGGCCGTGAGCGTCGTCGATGCACCGGCTTTCGCACTCGCCGTGCAATGGCACCCGGAATGGCGGCATGCGCATGACCCGCTGTCGAGCGCGATCTTCCGCGCCTTCGGCGACGCCTGCCGCGCCCGCCGCAATGCCCGCACGCGCGCCATGGCCGCCGCCGCGCTCGCCTGAGCGCGCCGACCCACTTACGAGAACAGACATGCAAGACATCGAAGATTTTCTGAAGCAACACCGGATCACCGAAGTCGAGGCGATCATTCCCGACATGGCCGGCATCGCGCGCGGCAAGATCACGCCGCGCAACAAGTTCACGTCCGGCGAATCGATGCGGCTGCCGCAGGCCGTGATGGTGCAGACCGTCACCGGCGAATATCCGGAGGACGGCTCGCTGACCGGCGTGACCGATCCCGACATGGTGTGCGTGCCCGACGAGTCGACGATCCGCCTGATCCCGTGGGCCGTCGACCCGACCGCGCAGGTGATCCACGACTGCGTGCACTTCGACGGCTCGCCGGTCGAGATCTCGCCGCGCTACGTGCTGCGCCGCGTGCTCGAGCTGTACAAGGCGAAGGGCTGGAAGCCCGTGGTCGCACCGGAGCTCGAGTTCTACCTGGTCGACATGAACAAGGACCCGGACCTGCCGCTGCGCCCGCCGGTCGGCCGCACGGGCCGCCCCGAAACGGGCCGCCAGTCGTATTCGATCGAAGCCGTCAACGAGTTCGATCCGCTGTTCGAGGACATCTACGAGTACTGCGAAGCACAGAACCTCGACATCGACACGCTGATCCACGAAGTCGGCGCCGCGCAGATGGAGATCAACTTCATGCACGGCGACGCGCTGTCGCTGGCCGACCAGGTGTTCCTGTTCAAGCGCACGGTGCGCGAGGCCGCGCTGCGTCACAACATGTACGCGACGTTCATGGCCAAGCCGATGGAAAACGAGCCGGGTTCGGCGATGCACGTGCACCAGAGCATCGTCGACGAGGAAACGGGCCTGAACCTGTTCACGTCGCAGGAAACCGGCGGCGCGACGTCGATGTTCTACAACTACCTCGCGGGGCTGCAGAAATACACGCCGGCGCTGATGCCGATCTTCGCGCCGTACATCAACTCGTATCGCCGGCTGTCGCGCTTCATGGCTGCGCCGATCAACGTGCAGTGGGGCTACGACAACCGCACGGTCGGCTTCCGCATCCCGCACTCGGGCCCGTCGGCACGCCGCATCGAGAACCGCATTCCGGGCGTCGACTGCAACCCGTACCTCGCGCTCGCCGCGACGCTCGCGGCCGGCTACCTCGGCATGACGCAGCGCCTGGAGCCGACCGAGCCGCTGGTCAGCGACGGCTACGACCTGCCGTACCAGCTGCCGCGCAACCTCGAGGAAGGGCTGACGCTGATGGCCGCGTGCGAGCCGCTCGGCGAGATCCTCGGCCACAAGTTCCTGAAGGCGTATTTCGCGCTGAAGGAAACCGAATACGAAGCGTTCTTCCGCGTGATCAGCTCGTGGGAACGCCGCCATCTGCTGCTGCACGTCTAAGCGCGCGTACAACGCCATACGGAATCACGGAGGAAACATGACTTACCGCAACGAATCTGCCTGGATCCAGCCGGCCGCGCCGCGCGCGACGCAGGCACGCTCGACCGCCGAATACCGCGCGCTCGACGCCGCGCACCACATCCACCCGTTCTCGGACATGGGTGCGCTGAACCGCGCGGGCAGCCGCGTGATCGTGAAGGCCGACGGCGTCTACCTGTGGGACTCGGACGGCAACAAGGTCATCGACGGGATGGCCGGCCTCTGGTGCGTGAACGTCGGCTACGGCCGCAAGGAACTCGCCGACGCCGCGTATCGCCAGATGCAGGAACTGCCGTTCTACAACACGTTCTTCAAGACGACACACCCGCCGGTGATCGAGCTTTCCGCGATGCTCGCGGAAGTGACGCCCGCCGGCTTCAACCACTTCTTCTATTGCAACAGCGGCTCGGAAGGCAACGACACCGTGCTGCGCCTCGTGCACCAGTACTGGCGCGTGCAGGGCAAGCCGCAGAAGAAGTACGTGATCTCGCGAAAGAACGGCTATCACGGCTCGACGATCGCGGGCGCCACGCTCGGCGGGATGGGCTACATGCACGAGCAGATGCCGTCGAAGGTCGAGCACATCGTGCATATCGATCAACCGTATTTCTTCGGCGAAGCGCAGCCGGGCGAGACGCCCGAGGCGTTCGGCCTCGCGCGTGCGCAGCAGCTCGAAGCGAAGATTCTCGAGCTCGGCGCGGAGAACGTCGCGGCGTTCATCGGCGAGCCGTTCCAGGGCGCGGGCGGCGTGATCTTCCCGCCGTCGACGTACTGGCCGGAAATCCAGCGGATCTGCCGCAAGTACGACATCCTGCTGGCCGCCGACGAGGTGATCGGCGGCTTCGGCCGCACCGGCGAATGGTTCGCGCACCAGCACTTCGGCTTCGAGCCGGACCTGATCACGATGGCGAAGGGCCTCACGTCGGGTTATGTGCCGATGGGCGCGGTCGGGATCCACGAGCGAGTGGCGCGGCCGATCATCGACAACGGCGAATTCAACCACGGCCTCACGTACTCGGGTCACCCGGTGGCCGCGGCCGTCGCGGTCGCGAACCTGAAGCTGCTGCGCGACGAAGGGATCGTCGAGCGCGTGAAGAACGATACTGGCCCGTACTTCCAGGCGCTGATGTGCGAAACCTTCGCGCGTCACCCGATCGTCGGCGAAGTGCACGGCCACGGCCTCGTCGCGAGCCTGCAGCTCGCCGAAGCGCCGGCCGAACGCCGCCGCTTCGCGAACGGCGGCGACGTCGGCACGATCTGCCGCGACTTCTGCTTCAACGGGAACCTGATCATGCGCGCGACCGGCGACCGGATGCTGCTGTCGCCGCCGCTCGTGATCTCGCGTCCGGAAATCGATGAACTCGTGTCGAAGGCGAAGAAGGCCGTCGATGCAACCGCCCAGCAACTGGGTATTTCGTAACGGCCTTGCCTACAAGCGTGCGGCGGGCGCCGCACGCCGCCATAACCAGGGGAACTCCACCATGCGTGCCTGCTTTCTTCGCCAAGCCTGTTCCGTTGCGGCCCTCGCCGCCGCGGCAGCGTTCACGTCGGTCGCCAGCCCGTCGGCGCATGCCGACGAGCTGAATGTCTACAACTGGTCCGACTACATCGCACCGGACACGATCCCGAACTTCCAGAAGCAGACGGGCATCCACGTCAAGTACGACAACTACGACAGCGACGACACGCTCCAGGCGAAGCTGCTTGCCGGCAGCTCGGGCTACGACATCGTCGTGCCGACGTCGAACTACATGGCCAAGCAAATCCAGGCCGGCGTGTACCAGAAGCTCGACAAGTCGAAGCTTCCGAACCTCGCGAACCTCGACCCGCTGCTGATGAAGATGATCTCCGATGCGGATCCGGGCAACCAGTACGGCGTGCCCTGGGCCTACGGCACGGACGGCATCGGCTACAACGCGCAGGCCGTGAAGAAGGCGCTCGGCGACAACGCGCCCGTCGACAGCTGGGCACTGGTGTTCGATCCGGCCAACATGGCGAAGCTGAAGGGCTGCGGCGTGTCGTTCCTCGACCAGGCCGTCGACGTGTTCGCCGCCACGCTGCAGTACATGGGCAAGGATCCGAACAGCAAGAACCCCGGCGATTACCAGGCCGCATTCGAAGTCCTGAAGAAAGTCCGCCCGTACATCACCCAGTTCAACTCGTCCGGCTACATCAACGACCTCGCGAACAACGACGTGTGCGTCGCGCTCGGCTGGTCGGGCGACGTCGGCATCGCACACCGCCGCTCGTCGGAAGCGAAGCGCTCGTACGACATCAAGTTCTCGAACCCGAAGGAAGGCGGCCTGCTGTGGTTCGACGTGATGGTGATCCCGAAGGATGCGCCGCACCCCGAGGCTGCACTGAAGTGGATCAACTACGTCTCCGACGCGAAGGTCAACGCGGCGATCACCAACACGGTGTTCTACCCGACCGCGAACAAGGCCGCGCACCAGTTCGTCACGCCGGCCGTCGCGCAGGACCCGACCGTCTATCCGCCTGAAGACGTGCTGAAGAAGATGGTGCTGATGAAGCCGATGCCGGCCGACATCCTGCGCCTCGAGAACCGTCTGTGGGCGCAGCTGAAAACCGGCCACTGATCGCGATGAATGACGGCGGTGCAGGCATCGCTCCACGCCTGCCCGCCTGAGATCCGCGGACCTCCGTCCGCCCGCGCGCGTCGCGCGCACTGTTCCATCCGGCACGAGCCGTTGTCCGCGAGTCGCGTTGCGCGCCTCGTGCGGGGACGCTCACGCCTGCAATCCGTGAAGAACGAATGGTGACTCCCATGCAATCGATACCCTCTTCCGCTGCTGCACGACAGATTCAACCGGCCGCCGCGGCCCGTACGCAAAACGACGCCTTCGTGCGCATCGAAAACGTCGTGAAGAAATTCGGCGACAGCACGGCCGTCGACAACGTGAACCTGACGATCGCGAAGAACGAATTGTTCGCACTGCTCGGCAGCTCCGGCTGCGGCAAGTCGACGCTGCTGCGCATGCTCGCCGGGCTGGAAACGGCGACCTCCGGCAAGATCTTCGTCGACGGCGAGGATCTCGCGTCGCTGCCGCCGTACCGCCGCCCGGTGAACATGATGT